>SXRI01000155.1 GCA_005793615.1 Bdellovibrionales bacterium | reverse complement strand
TCCGACAGCAACGCCAACTCCGACAGCAACGCCAACTCCGACAGCAACGCCAACTCCGACAGCAACGCCAACTCCGACAGCAACGCCATCGCCGACGCCAATTCCGTCGCCCACACCTGTTGCGACAGTAGAGAGCGGTGACGGTCAGCCTATTACTATACGGTTCAAAGATGGTCGCGAAGCCATGATGAAGTACGCCAACGTTGATTCGGCTCACTTCAAATCCAGCTTTCAGGTCGCCGATAACAATTGTTCGAATCGGCAAAACATGAAGTGCACCTATAACTATATGTTGCGCTTTTATCGCATGGTAGTGATTTGGACAACACACCCCGATACCACCAAGCTCGGAAAACCCGTGCAAAGAGTCACGGAGTATATGGGCCCGAACGGCACTATCCGTAACACGAATCCCCTTGAAGTACCGTTCATCATGTTCACGGGCGGCCCGCTGTCTAAGAAGTATCCTGCTATCTCTGCCGGCCTTCCGGCGCATGAGATTGAATGCGACGATTTCTCCTGGTTACCCGGAGAGGCTAAAGATGCTCCCTTGAGTCTTCAGGTCAGCCGCTGGGATAGCGAAGACAACGTCGCTAACCCCGAAACCGGCTACAACGAGAATCGCACGGTCGGCGGAGCTAATGGCGTTAAACTCACTCGCACGGCAATTAATCGCATGCGCATTGATTCAGCGGAACGTATCACTGGCGATCTCACCAGTTTTGACATCTTGAATCTTCGGCCAACTTTGAGTTTAACGATGAAACTCAACGATCACGAAATTTGCCAAACTGGTTTGTCTTCGAATCTCTTGGCCGATGCTCAGGGGTATTTTCCAAAACTCCTCGATCAACTGCAAAACAAAATCACTCCGCAAGTCTATATTCAGGGAAGTCCGGCGATGAATGAACTCATGCAACAGTCCAATGTCAGCTCGAACTATCAAAGGTGGGTCATGGAATTCACCTCGGTGCAAAACTACAGCCCTCTTCCGGTGTACGAATGATCTATCGATGTCTTTTGGAGATTAAAATGAATCGCTTGACTACATTACTCATCGCTTTGCTGCTTATTTCATTCGCTTTGTTTACTGATACCGCCATGGCGGATACGGCGCCGCGAGCGCGGCTTAGCGACGCCAGCTATCTCCGTAAACTCAGCTTGCACCTGCGCGGACTTCAACCAACGCCGGCCGAGTACGCCGAACTTGAAGCGGTCGAGAATGAGCCCGCAAAACGGCAGGCTTATTTCGATGCCAAGATCGATCAATACATAACCTCACCGCACTACCAAGACCGCATGGTGTTTCGCCTTGCCGAACTTTTTCAACTGCGGACTCCTGAGGTTCCAAGACTCACATCTGTTACCGGTCCAATCTCACAAGGGTACTACGGCACGCCACGTTCTGAGCATCCTGATGCTCTTCTTGACCTGTTCTCGCGTATCGCGCGTGACAATCTCTCCTGGGACACCCTACTGACCGGCAAAGACTATTTTGCCGGTGCTTTAACTGACCTGCGCACCTTTGAGCCTTTAATGTCATCTCTAAGTGATGAAACACTCTTGGATCCAGGTAAACCACCTGTTCCAGTGAGTTTCGCAGCTGACGATCCACGAATCGCGGGCGCATTGACCACGGCGCGTTTTCTTTCGCGTTATAACACCACCAACGTCAACAAGAACCGCCGTCGTGCGGCCGCCGTGTTTCGTATTTTCTATTGCGACCCGATGTCGCCGGTAGTGCCACCGCCGAAGGACAAAAAGGCTGCTGTGCTCGCGCAGGCCTTCGGCACAGTTGATCACGGCACAGTGACCGAAAAGGAACTGCAGGACGGCATGAGTATTTCAGATGCCGCTCGCCACGGAGGTCAGCCCCAATGCGCCACCTGCCACTACAAGCTCGATCCGATGGGCAAGACCTTTCAAAATTTCGGTCTGACTTTGAACACGGAGCTGGCACCGGGCGCCTTAGTTTTCGCTCGTCCCGGCGGGCAAAAGGTCAACGTTACCGTTAAAGGGATCGGCGAACTCGGTGCTGCGATCGCGAAAACGCCCGAGTATAGCGCTTGCCAGGTGGAGTGGTTCTGGAGCCAACTCATCGGCCAAGATGTCTTTCTGCTGCCAAGCCGAAAATCCGAACTCACCGCGGACTTCGACCGACTCGGGCATCGCGCCAATGATTTTATCCGTCTCTTGGTCAAAGCCCCCGAGTTTCGCGAAAAGCCCCGCAAGATCGAAATGCTCACTCAGCTTCACGTGAGCCCGCTCCTTAAGCGTTGTGACTCTTGCCATAATGCCATGGGTACTATCCCTGAGTTCGCGGCGATACCGACGCAACTCATTGATCCAGAACTCCTTGAAAGAATGCGTGAGCGTATGAACCTTGCCGATGATGATAAACGCAAAATGCCGCGTGATTGGACAAGGTGGAATCCCCGTGATCTCGAACTTCTCAAGCGCTGGCTCAACGAAGGTGCGGCCGACGCCAATGGCAAAGGTCAAATCAAACCACTGCCGACTGCTCCCAACACCAAAGCCCCTGATCAAGGAGGAGCGAAGTGACTCTGCGAACAATTTCCTTTCTTTCGGTCATTGCATACTCACTCGTTGCCGCGAGCAGCGGTGCTCGAGCGAGTGCACCAACAATTGATCCACGCCTGATTCACAAAACCGCTTTCGAGCAAAATTGGGATCGTTACCCAGCGCCCGACGAGATCATTCGCACCTTCAACGTGAAGTTCCCGCTCGCACTCCAACAAAATGTTCCCGAATCATGTCGCCTTCTCAACATGGACAACCGCGGCGTGCTCGGCGATAACGAACCCGCGACCGGCGTTCCTTCAGTCAGTCGCCCTAATTCGTCTTTCGTCAATTGGTATGCCACTTGCCTTGTCGCTTATATCAAAGCGGAGAGTACTGACGCCGTAAATTCCTTCTACATGGTTTATAAACGCGATGGTTCGGCGGAAGTCAAAAACCGCACGATCACCGTGAAGGACTTTGAAAACCAGTACACAGCAGAAGTCGTAAAGGAATGCCGCAGTAATGGCGAGATCTCTTCGAGCTTCGACACCAATCCAAGCTTATCGTCGTTCACCTGCCGCTGGAAGACTCTCAGCCCCGCCAGCAAGACCAAACTCGTGCAGAGCTTCGTGCGAGCTGCGATCGGTCCTGAGGATGTCATCATCGATCTTGGCATTGCTCCTTCCGAAGGAGCCCTGCTACAGCGATTCCTAGATGAAATCGATCGCTTTGAGAAAACCCCCGATCACCGTTATGATTTTCTTGGTCAACCCCCGAGCGAACTCTCGGTTGTCTATACCAGTATGATGCTGAAATTTCTCATCAACATCGAAGATACACTTCGCTACTAACGAAAGAGCCGTGAAACCATGAAGCAAATCATGAACCGTCGAGAACTTATAAAATCCATTTTACTGGCCTCACTCGCGCCGTCTCTTCATACGCTTCCAGCGTGGGCGACACCGCTAAACAACAAACGGCGTTTCTTCGTGATGATTCGTGCCGCTAACGGTTGGGACGTCACACTCGGCCTAGATCCTAAGGTGCGTGGTGCCGGATTTGAATACTCTGATATGTTTATCGAGTACGCGCCGTCGGAGATTCTAAAATCGGGCACGCTGAGCTTCGGACCATCGGCCGCAGCCCTCATGCCGTACGCCTCGGATCTCGCTGTCGTCAATGGTGTGTTCATGTCTGACGCCAATGTTAGTCATCCGGCGAATCTCGATTATATTTCGACCGGTGATCCCGAGGGTCGCGCCGCTGACTTGCCAGTTGAGGTTTCACATGCCGGCAACAATGGACCATTCGGCGTAGTCTTCAATCAAAGCTTGAAACGCGCCAACCGCGATATCATGCCGACACGGGCCGACAATCTGCTCAATTTGCGTTCGGCGGCCGATCTCACCGCATTTGCCGACTATGTCAGCAAACTTCCTGACACAGGCGAAATGCATCGTTCGCAAATGGCACTTCTAAAGAACAGCGCGATTCAGAAAGATCTGCTCAAATCATTCGATCTCGTCAAAGACGAGATCACGGCCGGGACTTCAGGTTCTGATACTCTTTCGCAGACACGTAAAACGGCTGCGGTTCTGGCGGCCTCGTTCATGAGTGGCGCGGCGATGCAGGGAATGATCGACATCGCCGTTTTTCTCGATACCCACGCCCAGCATGAGAAAATCCATTTGCAAAATCAAAAACAGGTTTGGGATTCGGTCGCACATGTCTTCAAGATCTTCAAGAGCCTACCCTACGGGACCGGAAGTCTTTTTGACGCCACCACCTTCATGGTTGTGTCAGAGTTCGCACGTACCCCCGCGCTCAATGCTTCAGCGGGCAAAGACCACAACCCATTGACCAACTCGGTTCTCCTTGCCGGAAACGGGATTCTTGGCGGCACCTCGCTCGGCGCCAGCCAGCTTGTACTGCGAAAGGAATCAGGTACCGGCGAACCTCGACACTGCGCCAGCGCCATGAATTTCTCCACCGGTCAAATCGCGAAAACCCGAGCTGAGGCGGCGAGTGACGCGTTTCAGTTCATCTTTCCGGAACATGTGGCCGCCACCGTTGCCACGGCACTCAACCTGGATCGAACTCGCTTCAGCTCGGCTCCGGCTTCGCTGCCGGCACTGGATTTGATTCTGAAGAAATAGTCGCTGCTGCGGGAATAACGTAGCGAGCGGCATCTTGATTGGCGTCGAGTAGCTCTTTTTCCTTGAAAGTCGACCTGTTCTTCGTCGACAATCGCTGGGAAAATGATTCGCTTACTCCATACATCTGACTGGCACCTCGGCCGCCAACTTTACGGACATAGCCTGCTTGAAGATCAGGCGTTTGCACTCGAACGCCTACTCGAACTCATTGATCGCACTAAGCCCCACGGACTGTTGATCGCGGGAGATGTTTTTGATCGCCCACTTCCGCCCGAAGCGGCAGTGACACTGCTCGATCGTTTTTTAAATGAGACAGCAAACAAAAGGCAGTTACCGGTTTTTCTCATACCAGGCAACCATGATAGTTGCGAACGCCTTGGCTTTGCTTCGCGTCTTTTGCGCGAGCGCGGTGTTACTATTTTTGCCAAGATCGAGGATTCGTTCACCC
>SXRI01000154.1 GCA_005793615.1 Bdellovibrionales bacterium | reverse complement strand
GATGAGCCCAAGTCTGTTGTTACAGGCAGACTTTACTGACCGTGACTTCGGCGGGTGAGCCAAAACCCAAGCGAGCACTCACTTTAAAGCGCTGCCCACAGCCAAGGTTGGTGGTTGCCGGAACACTGACTTGGAACAACCCTGAACTACAAGTTGTCGATCCAGATAAGATGGACGCCCCCGATGAGCCGTCAGAATTAATCTCTTTTAGCTGCCACCCAAAGGTCGCGCCATCTTGTCCGGTCGAACAAATGCCTTCTAGAGGAACTACGTCGGTTCTCTCTGTAATTTGTACTTCGCTAATCTTGAATGAAAGACCCGCCTGCGATTTCGAGTCATCGATAATGGTCACGGGAGATGTCGCCTGAGAGGGATTGCCAGTGGTAACACCACCCGGCGAGCCGCTCTCTTCGGACATACTTGAAGGCGCACAATTTTGATGAGAAAGCAGCATCAAGAGACCCAAGAGTCCTATGCTACTTAACCAACCGGTCTTCTTTTTCATGTGCTTCCGACTCCCTGCCACATATCTTTATCGGACGAACGTCGAGCTTCAATAGCCCCCAAGCCTCTAGAATTTTTTAATACTTGTTCTAAGTACTTCTCGAAATGCTCAGAAATCTACTTTGGCTCGCACCCTCTCTTCTCCTATTGCACTTACTGCATTCCGTGGGCCACCAAAGCTCTCGCGGCTAGCACTTAAGATCGATTTGGCGACACGCCGATGTCGGGGTTTTCGCAAGCAGCAAGGTACTTATTCTCATATCCATTAGAAAATTCGTGAAGATAGTGCGTCTCTGTTTAGGACCTAGTCACTCTCAGGAGTTCAACGTTCCCAAACGATTCGTTTTAAATTGAGACACCACGCAAAAATTAAGGAAGAGCGGTTTTTTCAAGTACCGAAAAGTAGATCGGTCCAAATCCCGTCGTATCTGGGAGAATCATCTGGCCATTTTCCGTCGCCTCACCAATCAGGGCTTCCGGCTCATTAGCAAAAACGTCAGCGACGGGAATCACACGAACACTTTGGCCGCGTTTTTTAAGAAGGCGCGCGACAACGGCATCATTCTCCATTGTAGAAATCGAACAAGTCGAGTACACCATTATGCCGCCGGTTTTCAAAACCGCATGAGCACTGGCCAGCAAAGCATATTGACGAACGGCGAGATTCTTGGAACGCGCCGGCGACCAGAGCTTCAATTCATCGGAATTTTCCAAAAGGTGCCGCTCACCCGAACAAGGTGCATCGATTAGAATTCGATCGTAAGCGTCGCTCTCATAAAGGCACCACTTAGCTCCGTCATGTCCGGTCACTTCGACACGACTCAAGACCTCACGCGGTAAATAGTCTTCAAGCACCGCCCGTAAACGCGCACGACGCCGATCCGACATTTCATTACAGGTCAGTCGCCCTTCAGCGCCCAACGCCTCGGCCAAAATCAAAGATTTTCCGCCAGGCGCCGCGCAAAGATCGAGAATACGCTCGTCAGGATCGCGCGCGCCCTCACTGGACGAAGCCGTCACCAATGCCTTAGCCGCATACATTGACGCCGGATCCATGATGTAGAAAGCCCTCAGGCCAACACTGCTGTCGTCACGAAAACGCTGGCCTGGTTCAAGGACAAGGACATCACATCCGGCCATCTTAGTGGCCGCCAAATGAGCCCGCTGACAGTCCGGGCCGCTCGCGTCACTCCCTACAAAAGCGTTTCGCCGCGCAACCTGCCGCACAGGCGAGAGCAAAGCCGCACGTAAGGCCGGCCATCGCCCGCCGTAAACGCTTGCATAAAAACTCTCAAATCCTTCAGCGCCTTTGCGCGCGGGTCTTGTCGCCATAATTAATTTGCATAACTGACATGAGCGATTACCGAGGTCAAGATTCAAAACCTCTGAACCCAATAAGCCTATGTATTAAGCAAATTCACGACACTGTCGATAAAACCCTTGGGAGCTTTTTCAATCTTGAGCCCATAGGAACCCGCCGTGAGAATCGTCCCTCGTAGAATCATTAAATCGAGTTTAGTCGCGAGGTTGGTCACGGGATCAGCCCTGATCTTCATCACAGGCAGCTGTGCCCGCCCTAGGGCAACCCCTGCATCATCAACAGCAAGTGAGTTGACGGGAAAATTTCGAACTACAGGCATCTACGGACTCGACGACCGCCACGACCTCTTCGAGGAAACCAATCCCTTGATTCGTCAATTGGCGCAATCGACCGTGGCTATCATCAACACCAGTGATCTTAGTCCGCAAGCCAATGGCTCGGTGATCGTGAACACTCGCACGCTCGGGGAAGCGCAGGGACTTTGCCCTGAGGAGCGTTTTCGCGAACAAGACACTGCACCGTTTTGCTCGGGTTTTCTGATCTCACCGGATACCATCGTCACCGCCGGACATTGTGTCAGTGACGAATCCGATTGCGCGCAGATTTCCGTCGCCTTCGGCTTTTCGTTAAACACTGCCGGGAGTTCAGTAAAAACTCTCGAGCGTAATGAGATCTACAAATGCGCTCGCATCATCCACGCGGAAGTGCCAAAACGAATTCCCCTGCCGAAACCAATACCGGATCAATCAACGACCATTCCATCGGGACCAGACTTTTCCATTTTCACTCTCGACCGCCCCGTCCGGGGGCACCAGCCGCTCAAGTGGCGTAACACCGGTACGCCTGAGCTCTCTAGCGACGTTTTTGTCATTGGCCACCCTTCAGGACTACCAACGAAGGTCGCCGGCGGTGCGAAAATTCGTAAACTCAACCCACCGGCCTACTTCACCACCAATCTCGATACCTATGGTGGTAACTCCGGATCGCCGGTGTTCGCGCAAAACACCTTAGAGGTAGAGGGTATCTTGGTTCGTGGCGGCAGTGACTACGTCTATCAGAGCGAGCAAAGATGTCGGGCCAGCGTACGCTGTCCCGACGATCAATGTCGCGGTGAAGATGTCATGTCGATAACGGAGATCATTAAACATCTCAAGGCAACGCCCTAATCGTCGTCCAAAAATGCCCATAAACGTTTTTGTGATTCTCGATCCAACTTCGCGATTGCTGGAATCACGTACAAGTCATTTGCAACGTCTTGAATCAACAGACTGCCGTCAGCCAATTCACGGGGCCAAGCATTCATTCGCGTTTGCAAAAGACGCTCACCCTGACGCGTTCGAATCCGCCATTGCCGTAGCTCGAACTCCTCTTCCACCGAGAGGATCTCCTCGACCAGGAAAACAAATGAGGCCTCGTCAAGCGCCCGTAAGAGTTCTCGCTTGGCGACCTCATTAAGCATTTCGAGCGACTCGATGAGCGTGAGCTCCTTACCGTCATCATCTCGTAACGACAGCCACGCCAATGGTTGCGACCACGGAAAACAGCGTCGCACCTGAACCGCGACTTCCCGCACTCCGGCATCTGGATCACTTACACGCGAAAACCATAGCCGGCCATCACTTGCCAAACGGAGCTTCACGTCCTCTAAGTCGTTTGATATTTTATCTAATTTCATTTTTCTATCCTTCCTTAAACTACTGAACTCGCGTGCAACTCCTGTTGCAGCTTATAGAGTCCTTTGAACACGCCGTTCGGTATCTCCAACAGCTCCTGATGGCGACCTTGTTCCACTAAACGACCTTCCTTAATCACCAGCAGGCGATCAGCTCTCGTCAAAGTCGACAATCGGTGTGCGATGGCAAACACGGTTCTTCCTTTTACCAAGCGATCAAGTGCATCTTGGATCTGCCGCTCGGTTTCGGTATCGACCGCGCTGGTCGCTTCGTCGAGTATCAAAATCCGCGGATCGAGCAAGATTGCCCGCGCAATCGAAATCCGTTGACGTTCTCCACCCGAGAGCGAATGCCCGCGCTCACCCACCATCGTGTCATAACCATGCGGCAATTGACTGATGAACTTGTGCGCGTTGGCCGCCTCCGAAGCGCGAATCACCTCATCCAGCCCAGCCTCTGGTTTGGCATAGCGAATGTTCTCAAGTATCGAACCATGAAAAAGATAGGGATCCTGCAAAACCATACCGATCTGACGGCGGTAATGCCCGGACTCCAAACTTTTAAGATCAACACCATCAACGAGTATCCGTCCGTCACTGACGTCATAAAAACGCGCCAGCAGATTGGTCACCGTTGTCTTACCGCTACCCGATGGACCTACCAAACCGATCATCTCGCCGGCCTGAATCTCGAAACTCATGTTGCGAAGAATCGGGCGTACACCGTCATAGGAAAAATAAACGTTTTCAAACGTCACTCTGCCCTGAATCGGCTCGAGACGCACACTGGCCTCGGCATCGACGATCTGCGGCTTGGTATCCAGTACTTCGAATACTCGGTACGCCGAACTCGTCGCCCGATTCACCATCCTCGCCATCTGCCCGATAATCTCGATCGGCTGCATGAACATCGTCATATACAGCACGAACGAAACAAACGTACCCGCGCTCAAACTCGCACCCGAAAGACCCAGCACCCGTGGAACGCCCAGAATCCAAACGGTGAGAATCAAAATTTGAATCGAGAGCATCAATCCCGGCCAAAACGATGTCCAAGCATGATGAATTCGCGTGAACTTGCCAAGCACGGCGGTGTTGCGCTCACGAAACTTCTTGGTTTCAAAACCTTCGCGATTGAAGGCCTTGACTACACGTACGCCGGGAATCGTATCCGACAGACAATCAGTCAACTGCGACCACTTTCGCCAAGCCCGCAAGAACAATCCCTGCATGCGCCGCCCATGCAGAAAAATCGCCGCGAGCACGAATGGAATCGGAATTGTCACCACCAGACCTAAACGCCAGTCGAGCGAAAGCAACACCGCGCCAAGCCCCGCGAGCATCATTACCGACGTCGTGACTTCGACCACGCCAAAGGCGATGAAATCCCAAATACGGTCCGTATCCGAGCTCACCCGACTGATGATACTTCAGGTTTGTTTGCTCGAAAAATAGCTTAACGACAACCGATGAAGGTGTTCATAGACTGTCGTGCGAAGATCGCTCGCCACATACTCACCCATCACCGACATCCAGCGCAGGCGAATCCAGGCGAAAACTTCGCGAACCGCGTACACCGCAGCCAATGAGGCGATCGTGATCCATGCCAAGTGCATCGCCCCCCGAGCATCGATTTTGCCGGCTTCAAACGGCTTAATCACTTGGTCAATCAGCACGCCGGTGAGATAGGGCGGAAGTAAACTCACCATCGTCATTGAAATCGCGCCAAGCAGGCCGAATGTCACCTGACGCCGATACGGCTTCAGGTAAGAAAGCAGTCGCCAAATCACCGCGAATTTATTGACCGTCACCGAGGCCTGCGCCTCTTTGACCGGCTGAAGCATCGCTTCGACATAGATGGCATCCGCCGTTCTCTCGCGAAATCGCTCACTCGAAAGTTCGCCCGACCAATCACTTGGCAAATCACACTGCAGATCACTCTGCAAATCACTCTGCGGATCACGAGGCAATTCCCGGACCGCGAGTTGTTCGCGCTCTTTGATCTCTTGTTCGAGGCAAAACACAATGTGACTCACGGCTCGACGCTGGCGATGCGTGTATCGGGCTACGATCAACGGCGCCTCAGGATCTGCTCCGCCAATCATCAGTCGGGTCAAACTTAACGCCGGGATCTCACGCACGGAACGCACTTCACTTCGCGCATGGCTTCGCAAACTCCATGCCTCACCCGGCATTCGTGTCGCCAGCGCAACCGCCTTGGCGCCGAGCATGAGCCAGGCTTCAGTCAGCTGTAATTTAACGTCGAGGTCGACAAGGGCGAAAAGTTGTACGGGTTCGCCGCCCCAAGTCTCTTCTGCGAGACGGCGAACCTCCTGCGGAATTAATCCGGGTTGTTTGTTATAACGTTCGACCCATTCGACATCAGTCGGCTTCAGCGGCGGCTTCAGCTGCGGCTTCAGCTGCGGCTTCAGCTGCGGCTTCAGCGACGGCTTCAAAAGAGTGTTCTCTAAAATCTGTTTCACAAAATTCCTAACTTCACATGCAAACTATTAAAACGAACCGCCGCCGAACTGGCGCAAATCAAAGCGGCTGCGATTCTCGAACTCATGGCGCTCGAGCGGCCGCACGCCCGGCGCGACCAGACGAACCATCCGTCCGCTCTCGGCAAAAATGCTCAAGACTCCCAAAACCACACTCCAGACGATGCGGACCCTAATACCAAGTTTCTCGGCTTCACCGAGCGTCCGAGGCTCTGGCGAATTCAGGTTGGGCAACATCGGCACTTCTACGACCGGAGTCGTGGCCGGCGAGGTTTTCCACCGCCAGCGCCACTTTTGTTTGTGTTCTTTTGAGCTGAATTTTTCTTTCAGCATAAATAACTCCTGTTTACTATGTCGCCGAGACGCGAGCCATGTGTGCCAGGCCATACCAAAGTAAAGCCAAAACGCACGAAACTCGGCCGCGAAACTCGCGACGAAATTTAATTGAATTCTTTTCTGAGGAAGCTCACCACAGGATCAACGCCAACACCTGCGCCAATAATCCTGAAGACCCTAAATCAGGGTCGTCTCGGGACCTATAATAGAACGCAATTCACTGGCAGTGGATCTGTTCGGTTCAATGAGCGCTTCGGAGTCCGAAGCGTCCACAAATTCCCGGACGAGAGGCAGCAATCGCGAGCATTACCTGCTTTAGAAGCGCTGTAAGCATTGAGTTTAGGTTAATCATAGTGCTGCCTCCTTTCAAAGAGTTGTCGCTCAACATGAGGCAATAGGACATTACCAAAGGTAATTTCAAAGCCGTGTGAACAAACTTATTTTTAATGTAAACGTCCTCGGATTTAATTTCAAGAGCAAAAATAAAAAAGTTTTGACATCACCCGAAAGTTTCAAAATAGGTGATCCCGAAATCGAGCGCCTGGACTTAAGAAAACAGATCTCAATCAGACAAATTTGATTTGCCAATCATAATGTGATCTTTCAATACTCAACGCCGTGAAATCAGGAAATAAATCCACGCGTGACTCATCCAAAAAACTCACGCACGACATCGTCGCTTGCAAGAGCTGTCCGCGCCTACGTCAGCATTGCCAAGAGGTCGCTCGACTTAAACGTCGATCTTTTAAAAATGAGAAATATTGGGGGCTTCCGGTTCCAAATTTTGGCAACACGAAGTGCCAGCTTCTTGTCGTTGGCCTGGCTCCGGCAGCTCATGGCGGCAATCGCACCGGTCGAATGTTCACCGGCGATCGCAGTGGCCAGTGGCTCTATCGCGCCCTTTACCGTGCAAGATTTGCCAACCAGGCCACTTACGAGACAGCTAACGACGGTCTTAAGCTTAAGAACTGCGCGATCACCGCGATCGCACACTGTGCGCCACCTGATAACAATCCAAACGCTGACGAAATCGCCAACTGTTCAGCTTTCCTCGAACGCACAATCGCACTCGGCGGTCCGAGCGTACTTCTCGCGCTCGGCGGCGTCGCCTGGAGAAGAGTGATCGAGACCTATCGTGCTCGCGGCCTTTGGACCGGGCGCCTACAACCCTTTGCCCATGGCTCTGAGCTTGTGTTTACCGACGGCACAGTGCTTCTTGGCAGCTACCATCCTAGTCAACAAAATACGTTTACAAAACGGCTTACTGAACCTATGTTTGATGCCATCTTTACACGTGCACGGCATCTTCTTAAGCGCGAATCTCAGCACACCTGATAAAACTGGCAAATGAGCTTGCCTAATTCTGATTCATCCATTGAAATCAAGATCTGACCCCGGAAGGTTGGTTTCGTGGCAACGCACTCGACGACAAAATCAGCAGCAAGATCAGGAAATAGACTGGCCTCGGGATCCCGAATTGCCGCCATTGATGTCGGCTCGAATGCCATTCGCCTTGTGATCGGCGAACAAGATCCACATGGCGACATTCGTGTGATAAAAAAAGTTCGCGAACCGGTTCGGCTCGGAAAAGACGCTTTTTCCGCTGGCTTGATATCAGATAAATCAAGACAGAAAACCGTACAGGCCTTTCGTAAGTTCGCCGGGCTTTTGAAAGAACACCGGGTCAGTTACGCCCGGGCCGTCGCCACCAGCGCTTTACGTGAAGCTGCCAACAGCGAACTTGTGATTCGCGAAGTTCGTGATGCAGCGTTCATCAATATTGAAATCATTGATGGCATTGAAGAGGGTCGATTGATTTTCTCCGCTGTCACCCACCGCCTGGATCTGCATGAGCGAATTTCTCTATTGATCGACATCGGCGGTGGTAGTGTTGAACTCACGGTCGCTGATCATGGTAAGCCTCTCGGCACGCAAACCTTTAAGCTTGGCACCGTGCGCCTACTGCAGCTGATGGAAGAAAGAAAACTCAAGGAAAAACAACTGATCCCCCTCATTGAGGAGCGCTTAGGTCCCGTCAAAGCGTTTTTACGTGAAACTTTGAAGGGAATGCACATTGATCATGCCATCGGAACCGGCGGCAATTTTGAATGCCTTGGAAAACTCCGTGTGGCACTGCTGCAAAAGAACTCCATTTTCTCGATGACTCATCATGAACTAAAGCAATTGCTAAAACATCTCGAATCGATGTCGATCCGGGAGCGTATTCAGTTTTTACGCCTTCGTCCCGACCGAGCTGACGTCCTGGTTCCGGCAGCCTTGGTGACCGATGCGATCATGAACGTCGCTGAAGTGGATCTGCTCACGATTCCTTACGTCGGTTTACGCGACGGCATTCTTTCGGATCTTTCACAAAAGGTGAGTCTTAGAGCGGTCAGGTAGGAGGATCAATGGCCAGTGTGGAGTTTCGCAATGTCAACAAAGCCTTCGGCACGAACATTATAGTACCCGGCCTCAATCTGAAAATCGCCTCGGGTGAGTTCGTCGCTTTGGTGGGCCCTTCTGGCTGCGGCAAGAGCACCTGCTTGCGAATGCTTGCCGGTCTCGAGCAACCAACGGGCGGTCGAATCTTCATTGACGACCGCGATGTCACCGAAATCAGCCCAAAAAACCGTGGCGTGAGTATGGTATTTCAAAGTTATGCGCTTTATCCCCATATGACCGTACATGATAACCTGGCCTTTCCGCTTAAGATGGCGAAGCTCGGCGCCAGCGAGATCACAGAACGTATCAATGAAGTCGCGGCAATGCTCGACTTGAGCGAACTTCTGCTACGCAAGCCCGCGCAACTCTCAGGCGGACAAAAGCAACGCGTCGCCATGGGCAGGGCCCTCGTGCGCAAACCGCAGGTTCTGCTTTTTGACGAACCTCTCTCGAATCTCGACGCGCAACTTCGAGTACGTGTACGCTCGGAGATCGCCGCATTACATGAACGCATCAAATCAACGATCGTTTATGTCACCCATGACCAAGTCGAAGCCATGACTCTCGCGGATCGAATCGCGATTCTCAACAAGGGAAGCCTTGAACAGGCCGGGCCGCCATTAGAGGTCTATGGGCTCCCGCGCACTCGCTTTGTTGCCTCGTTTATCGGCACGCCACCGATGAATTTCGTAAAAGCGTCGACCCTTCACGGAGTGAAAATTCCAAGCGGCACCACCACGGTAGGCTTTCGCCCAGAGGCAACTGAACTCGCAAGCTCCGGTGAGTTAATTAGAATCGGCAGCGGCAAAGTCAGTTTAGTCGAACCACTAGGTAGCACCACCCATATTCATCTTCGCGTCGGTGATGACTCCATTATCGCTGAGTCGCGCGGCACACCTGCGCAACGCTTAGGTGATGAGCTGGCTGTCAGCACACAAGCAAGCTCGCTCTTTTTCTTCGATGCGAATGGAAATCGCGTGGATGCTGGAGCCTGAATTATGAGCCGAAGAAATGATCTTTGGTTAGGTTGGCTTCTTCTTTTTCCAACTCTTTTTGTTTTAGGAATGTTCACGGTCCTTCCGGCACTTGAATCTCTCTATTTGAGCCTCTTTGATTTTAACGCCTTCATGACCAGAAAAACATTTGTCGGCCTATCCAACTACAGCATGCTTCTGAACTCTCCGGAGTATTGGCAGAGTCTTTGGGTCACATTTTACTTTGTCGCTTTCACCGCCATCCCCTCAGTTATTCTGGCTCTTTTTGTCGCCTCGGTTCTTGATGCTAATCCATTTTTTCGCGGAATCCTGCGTACGGTTTTTCTCTTGCCCGTTGCGGTGTCATCAGCGATGGCCGCCATGCTGTGGATCTTTCTTTATAACCCCACTTCTGGCTACCTCAACTTCATCATTGAATCCTTCGGCTTTAACGGCCCCAACTGGCTCGGCGATCCGCAATGGGCAATACCTGCGGTCGCGCTTGCGTCGATCTGGAAGGAACTGGGATTCAATGTGATCTTTTTCCTCGCGGGTCTTGCCTCGGTTCCCACGGACCTCAAAGAAGCAGCCGCGCTCGATGGCGCCGGCCCCGTACAGGTTTTTCGTCACGTCACCTTGCCGATTCTCTCGCCCACTGTTTTGTTCGTCTCGGTCATCTCGGTTCTTAATGCCTTTCAAAGCTTCGGTCAGATTCACATTCTCACCATTGGCGGCCCAGCTGGGGCCACCACCACCATGGTCTATAATCTCTACCGTGATGCCTTTCAGAACTTTCAAACCGGCTCAGCCTCAGCGCAGGCCGTGGTGCTATTTATCGTTATGCTGGTTGGAACCTCGATTCAATTCCGCTTCGCGCGCTCACGCGTGCATTACAGGTGAGTAAATGTTCACAGGAATGAAGCAGAAAACTCGCTCTCGCTTTTTGCCAACACTCGTTCTACTTATTCCGGCGGCGATGCAGTTCTTCCCGCTCCTCTATGTCTTGTCGTTGTCGTTCAAAAGGAAAACCGAGGTCTTCAAATATCCGCCGGAACTTGTTCCTGAGCAATTTCAGTTCGGCAACTATGTCGCTGCACTCGACACCGCGCCACTGGGCCGTTTTCTTCTAAACTCGCTGATCACCGCGGGAGCGATCACGATTCTGCAACTCTTCACCGGACTCTTGGCCGCCTATGCGTTGGCCCGCTTGGAGTTTCGCGGTCGCGCTATGGCCTTCGCTCTCATTCTCGGCACGATGATGGTGCCCGGCGAAATCACCATCATTCCTAATTACCTCATGGTGGCGCGTCTCGACTGGATTGATACTTACTATGCCTTGATTTTGCCCTTTTCGGCTTCCGGCTTCGGGATTTTTCTTTT
>SXRI01000153.1 GCA_005793615.1 Bdellovibrionales bacterium | reverse complement strand
TTGCGGTCTAACCGGTCGTAAAATCATCGTCGATACCTATGGTGGTCATGGTGCACATGGTGGCGGCGCCTTCTCAGGTAAAGATCCTTCCAAAGTTGATCGTTCGGCCGCTTATGCGACTCGTCACATTGCAAAGAATATCGTTGCTGCAGGACTTGCGGAGAGATGTTTAGTGCAGGTTTCCTACGCGATTGGTGTCGCTGAGCCTGTCAGTGTTATGGTTAACGATTATGGCACAAGTAAGGCGGGTTCTGAGGTTTTGGCGAAAGCCGTGCGTGAAATTTGGAATCTGAAGCCGGCGGCAATTACTGAGCAATTCGACCTTCTTAAGCCAAAGTATCGTAAGACAGCGGCTTATGGCCATTTTGGCCGTAACGAACCTGAGTTCACTTGGGAGCGTACGGATCGTGTCGATGCCCTCAAAGACGTTGTCAAAACTCTGACGCGTTAAGCGTCGCCGCTTGCCCTCACTGGGTCCGTTGTTTTGTGGCGGGCCTGCTGTTGTAGCTAGATGGCCGGCAATGGTTCGGCACGATTGCGGCACTAATTGATCGCTCGGTTCCTTGATTCGGTACAACTGTATGAGGTGCAATTTTCACTCGTAATCTCGAGTGAAATGCTATTACGTTGACGAAGTTCCGCCCAAAAAGAAAAGGAGATCTAGTGTGATTCACCAAGGTCAGCTCACAAGCTTGCGATCGAAGTTTCAGCAATTATTTCTAGGCGCGAGTGTTTTCGTGGTGTCGTGTCTCGCATTTGCTCCAGTATCCGCTTTTGCAGCGCAGGCGAGCGAGGATTTGACTGTTTTTGCGGCGAACGCCGGCGATTACCTGATTGATCCTGCATCTGGACCTTATTGCAAGGGTGGTTATACGGCACTTAATGTCGCACTCAATTTGCCGGGAAAAACCTTGGTGGCGACCTTTACCGGGAAAGGCGAGATTCATGGTTCGCCGACTGCAGGTCAATGGGGCTTCAAAGTTAGTCTGACTGATACCATTGATTTGCCGAGCTTCCCAGGTAGTAAAAAGCAGCGAACGGTGGTTTACGGTAAAGCGATCATCGATCAGACGTGGAGCTGGTCACCTCTTGCGGGTGAGTTTGGTGGATGGAAGAACGCGGGCGAGATATTCCAGTTTGAGAATGCGGATCGTCTCGTTTTCTCGGCAGGCGGATTCAATTGTCCGTTTGTGCGCGCTCCTCATTTCATGGATTGATCCTTGGTTTCCAAGGCTGGTTTCGAGGCTGATTCGGGGTGTTGGTCGACAACACCCGGCAACCACCCACTGTTTCGTTTGTCCTGCTGAGTGCTGAGATCCAAAGGTGCTAAACATATTGCAACGTATGGCAACCTAGGTTATCTACTAAGTTCCCATGTCTAAAAAGCTTGCCACGACAATCTATATAACAGAGAGCCAGCAACAGCTCCTGAAGGAACTCAATCGACGCTCGAAGGTTCCAATTGCCGAGTTCATTCGTGAGGGAATCGATCTGGTGCTTGAACGGTATCGTGATCGTTTACCAGGGCAAATGGATCTTCTCAATTCTGGAGTCAAGGTTGACCATGGAGTCGCAAGTGAACCCGCACCGGCCCCAAGAGGACTTTGATGACTGATCCCAAGTTTATCCGCAATTTCTCGATCATCGCGCACATCGATCATGGCAAATCGACGCTTGCGGATTCTTTACTCTCCTTCACAGGCTCTCTCTCTGATCGTGAGAAAAAAGAACAGTTCCTCGACAATATGTATTTGGAGCGTGAGCGGGGTATTACCATTAAGGCTCAGACCGTGCGGCTCAACTACCACGCCGACGATGGTAATCTCTACCAACTCAACCTGATCGATACCCCCGGGCACGTGGATTTCAGTTACGAAGTTTCCCGTTCGCTCGCTGCTTGTGAGGGCGCGATTTTGGTGGTCGATGCTGCGCAAGGAGTGGAAGCGCAGACTTTGGCCAACGTTTATCTCGCGCTCGAAAATGATCTCGAAATAGTGCCGGTGCTGAACAAGATCGATCTTCCGAGTGCTGACCCTGAGGGGGTCAAAAAGCAGATTGAGGACTCGGTTGGACTTGATGCCAGCGAAGCGATTCTCGCGTCTGCGAAAAATATGATCGGCATTAAAGAGATTCTTGAGGCGGTAGTGAAGAAGGTACCGCCGCCGAATGCGAATCGCGATTTACCGCTGCGGGCGCTGATTTTTGATTCCTGGTTTGATTCCTATCAAGGTGTAGTGATTCTCTGCCGTGTTGTCGATGGCCGGGTGAAAAAGGGTGATCGAGTCAAGTTCATGACCGGAGCTGAAGAGTATGAGGTCTTGAAGCTTGGTACTTATAGTCCTTTTCCGGTAGAGAGCGAAGAGCTCGGGGCCGGCGAGGTCGGATTCTTTGTATGCGGAATCAAGGACATTCGCGAGATTCGAGTTGGAGATACACTGACCACGTTCCGCAAGGGAGCGGTTGAGGCGCTTGCAGGTTTCCGTCGCATCAAGCCGATGGTGTTTTCCGGAATTTTCCCTGTGGTTGCAAGCGATTACGAGAACCTCAAAGACGCCCTCGAAAAGCTCGTGCTCAACGACTCAAGCCTCACCTACGAAGTTGAAAAATCAGCGGCGCTCGGATTCGGGTATCGTTGCGGCTTCCTTGGTCTGCTCCATATGGAAATTGTGCAGGAACGCCTTGAGCGTGAATTCAATCTCAATCTGATCACTACAGCGCCGACGGTTGTTTATAAAATCAAGACTAATGATGGTAAAGAGTTCGAACTTGAGAATCCGGCGTTCATGCCCGATCCGACCAAAATTGAACGGATGGAAGAGCCGTATGTTAAGGTAACGGTGCATACACCGTCGGAGTTTATCGGATCGATCTTCAAAATGTGCGAAGAAAAAAGGGGCACTCAACTCAAGATGGATTATATCACCGATAAGAAGGTGATGATCGAATACAAGCTGCCGCTCAACGAGATGGTGATGGATTTTTACGATAAGCTAAAATCGATCACCAAGGGCTATGCTTCGATGGAGTATGAGTTCATGGCCTTCGAGGAGTCGGACTTGGTCAAACTTGATATCCTTATCAATACCGAGCCGGTAGATGCCTTAAGCTTGATCGTGCATCGCTCGAAGTCGCAAACAAGAGGTCGGCAGCTCGTCGAAAAAATGCGTGAGCTCATTCCAAGGCAACAATATCAGGTTGCCATCCAGGCGGCGATTGGCGCTAAGATCGTAGCCCGAGAAACCCTCAGTGCTTTACGTAAAGACGTCACGGCGAAGTGTTACGGGGGCGATATATCGCGTAAACGCAAGCTTCTTGAAAAACAAAAAGAGGGTAAGAAGCGTATGAAGCAGATTGGCCACGTAGAGGTCCCGCAAGAGGCCTTCCTGGCGATTCTGAAGATTGAGGACTAAAAGTTTAACTGGGATTGTAAAAGAAAGGTTCGACATGCGTTCGCGGCAGTTTTGGACAGAAGGTTGGGGCTCATTTGCGGTCGCCATCGGTATCGCGCTGGTCATTCGATGGGCGTTGGTTGAAGCCTATGTGATACCCTCGGCGAGCATGCTTCCGAGTCTTTTGATTCACGACCATATTTTTGTTA
>SXRI01000152.1 GCA_005793615.1 Bdellovibrionales bacterium | reverse complement strand
GTCCTCCTGGGACATTGATCGCGAATTTTGTTGTTCATTGCTGACGAGGGGCTCTGCCAGAGCCGGAAGTTGCGAAGTGGCGAGTTCACGTAAAGAAAAAAAACGTTTATCTTTGGTGAAGCCCAACTTTTCTCTTAATACAGGACTGCGCACATTGATCAGTTGAACATCAGGCGCCGTGGCTGAAATCGCAAGGCCGAGGTAGATCTGTAACGGCGACAACCCCCACTTTCCCGATGAGCCAGTGATGTAGAGGATATTCTCTCGAGCTAAAGATTGTAGGGGCTTAATACGACCGTTGTTAAGCACTGCCAGCGCGTTGACTGGATCGGTATTGATCTTGCCTGCAGTCTCTTTGAAGCCCGCCTCTGCGAGCACGGGGTCCATCGGTGCCTGTGCGGGCTGTTCATTTTTTTCGGTAGAGTTTTGCTGGTAGCCAGGAAAGGCATGCGCTCCTGGCACTGCCAGTAAAAATGTGACGAACATAACTCCGAAAAAAAGTTTTTGCGACATACGCCACCTGTTTTTCAAGAAGGTTTACCGAAGTAGGTTTTATAGAGACGACTCCGCATCAGTGTGAAGATAATGATGCCGAGCGAGAGAATAAGGCTTCCCGTATACTTGATGACTCGCCCTGGGTCGCGATTGACGGAAAATACAGACATACTCGGGGCGCCGGGGCGCATTTCATAGCTTGATTGATAAAGTGTGAAGCCGGCATGTTTAAGAGGTTCATTCATGGAAACCACATGCTCGGGTTCGCGACCGTCGATTCGTACACGGCTTTCATAACTCATCGGCGTTTCCGTGCCGAGGTAATCGACCTTCTTGAACTCCAGAAGTTCGAGAGCAAAGGGCAAATGAAGGGTTTCGCGGCCGAAGTAAACTTGATACTCGCGCCCGAGAATGGTGACCTGGCGAAATTGACCTTCTGCGAGCCAGAACCCTTGATCTGGTGTGCTCCCCGCAGTACTAACAAAAACCGCGCTCGGCGGGAGCTCGCTTCGTGGCTTGAGGGCCGATGGTAGGACCTCGGTCTTACGAACCGCGCCGCGCTTTAAGCTATTGATGGTGATCTTCATGCCCATCCATGGAGTTGTTAAACTCTCTCCAGGGCGCAGAGTTGAACCGCCGACCTGTTGATCGTTCTTGAAGAGTTTGGTCTCCACGACCTCGCCAGTTTTTTCGGAAACATGAAACTCAATCACATTACCGGTGCGTGAGTTTGAGTTTTGGTCTTTGTTTTGGTCTTTGGGCTCGGTGGTTTCGGCGGTCGCACCGCTGGCGCGGTACTCGAATTTGATTCCAAGCGGCGTTCCTTTGCTGGCGGCAAGTGAGAAACCCGGAAACTTCGCATAGGAAACTTCGCGAGTCAGTTTCTCTCCGGATTGGATCTGCAACTCAATTGCCGGGTTCGAACCCGGTTGGTCTCCTTCGGCAAGTCGATTTTGCACGACCACCGCATGAGAATAGAGTTTCACGGAGGCCAGAATGAGGCCTTTGGGAAGTTTGAACCCCGGAATCAAGCGTTCGATAGGGATTTGCGCAAGTTCTGCCTTGGTGGATTCGTCGACAACCAAGAGAGTGCCCTTTTTGTGTGGGCTGGGAGCTGGCGCGAGTTTCTTGATGACGGCGGGGGGCGGAGACTGCTTGGTGGTGACTAATCGTAAAGTGGCTGTTCCCATTTGTAATTCGGGGCGGTCACTGGAGTGGAGCCATTCGGAAACATTGAAAAACTGGCTCTCTAGAACAAATCCCAAGGCAAAATTCGGAGAGATGGCTCCGTCGACAGAACTTTCATAGCCTTCGCGGACGGCGGCAAAGGGTAAAAATTCGCGGGCGATAATCTTCGAGTTGAAGCGTTCATTTAAAAAATCAAGGTCCGAAGCCGTAAGGCGCGCAGCCCGGCGTGCAAACGGAGCCCGGATCGCCATGTCTGCCTGAACATCGATAAGATCTAAGCTGAGACGATCAAGAACGACGACGTTATCGCGGCTTTTCTCAACCACGCGCAGCTGTCCGTCCACACCGCCGTGTTTGGTGATGGCACCACCGATGAGAACTGTGATGAGGCCGAGATGAACTGTGACAAACCCAAGATGCCTCTGCTTAAATGGGTAGCGTGAAACAGCGGCCAGGAAGATATTGAGTCCGAGTAAAATGAGAAGACCTTCGAACCACCAGGTATCATAAACGACAAGGCGAGCAAACTCGGAATTATAGCGTGACTCGACAATGGTCGCGGCGGCGACCACGCATAGAAGAACCAGCATCAATGGCACAGCCAGTTGAACACTTGCGAAGAATCTGAAATACCGACTTTTGTTGAGTTTCGCGACAAGTTTCGTCATTTATGCGCACACCATTTGAAACAGAGTTGAGAATCGTTCACTTTAACTAAGGTACCAAGCGTCAGCTAACTAGCGAAAAACACGTTTTGTCTCGACCAAAGATGAGCATGCAGCGCAAGTATAAAATGGCCCAAGAGGCATCTCCAAGCAATTTGCTCAAATCCTTGAAAGTGGAAAGGGTCCCTTTCATGCAGCTGGCCGTTCGTCGAGGCTTGGCGGTGGTCGCTGGAGGTCTTTGCCTTCTCGGGAGTCACACGAGTTTCGCTACCGTCACGACTGGCCGCTTTTCGTTCGGCGGCTACATTTCAAAGGAAAACCTGGCGAATACCGGTGACACCGCATCGGCAAATGATTTTCAAACCCTGTCGTCACGAGTTTTTCTGAGTATTCGCAAGCTCGGCGATTTTGACCTCACGGCGGACCTTCGTGATAAGCATGACTTCTTTGATAAACTTGCCAGTGAGCGGCGTTCGTTGACCGGTGGCAATGAATTTCAGGTGCGTGAACTCAATGTCAGGTATCCGAATTCGCGAAACTCTTTCTACAGTACTCTTGGAAGATTCTCTCTCCCTGATGCGGGTTCGGTGTATGTCGACGGTCTCGAATTAGGCAGTCGCTTCGGTTCGACTTACCAATTGGGGGCATTTGGGGGGCATAATCCCAAGCGACCGGAATCATCTTATATGCGAAACGACACGCCTGACATCACCTACGGCACTTACCTGACTTATTTTTCAAGTGATTCTGGTTCGCCGCGATTCTTCAATGCCTCGCATGCATTTGTGACTAATTCAGTCGAAGGGTTCACGGATCGGCAGTATTTTTATTCGAACCTTCTCTACCAACGAAACGCACGTAGCCGAGTCATCTCCAACATCTATCTTGATTTCGTGCCACGTACCTATGTGCAAAATGGCAATCTGCTTTTGCAGCAGGGATTTACGGAGCGTGTCGACGGCTCTTTGCAGCTTTCCGCCGTTGATGCGATCGCTTACTCCCGCAGTCGCAATGTGCTCGAAACCTTGCCGTCATCACCTTATGAGGACGTCGCGCTGAGGCTGCGTTACTCGGCGGCACTGAGAGAGCAATGGATCAGTGAACTTCGTTATGGTAAGCGAGGTTACGATAACAAAACTCGCCAGGAGGCAAAACTCGGCTATTTCCTCGGTGATCTCGCATCTTCGCGAGTGGAGATCACCACCTATTTGGGTTACCATCATGAGTTTGTATCCGCAGGGCCTTTACTGAATTTCGAGATGTACTATTATTCGAGTTCTTGGGAATACGGCCTTAACCTCCAGGGTGCCATAGAAACTCGAATGGATGGCGACACCAGTGCGCCGTCAGTGCTACATCCGCTGATCGCTGAGGTTTCCGTCGGTAACGTTACCAACAAAGTTCTCTTCACCACATTTTCGCTTGAATACGCTCAGAATGAGATCGCGCAAATTCTCAGCGCATTTTTCAAGTTGACCTATCGGTTTGGTCCCGTTGACTTGGCTCCGGTTCGTGAGCGTACGCCGCAGACGGGGACCTTATGACAAAGTCTCTGCTTAGAATTTGGCTGATCGCCGTCACTCTGGTCTGTTTCCCGTCGGCGGAGATTTTGGCCGACGGCGAGGGGCTTCTCAATAAGTTGCTAGCCCCAGGGCCGTTGATAGAGGGTCATAAAGATCTCGAAGGGACTGATTGTCTAAAGTGCCATGCCTCAGGAAAAGGCATACCGGATGTAAAATGTTTGGATTGCCACAAAGAGATCCGCAAGAACGTCGAGCTTAAGAAGGGCTTTCATGGCAACCTCGAAGACGGTTGTATCAAATGTCATCGCGATCACAAAGGGCGGGAATTTGAAACGATGGCTGTCGTGGAGAATGATTTTGATCATAAGAAAACCGGGTTTTCTCTCGAGGGCAAACATGAGAAAATCAAATGCAAGGAGTGTCATCTCGAAAAGCGCGGTGAGCACTCGGCTCGCAAAGGTGAGATCCGCTATTTCGGCAAAACCAATAGTTGTGCGTCCTGCCATAAGAAGGAAGACGTACATTTCTTCACTGGTGATTTTGCCAAAAAAGATTGCAATGCCTGTCACGGCGTTCGTACCTGGAAAGATGATCTGCGCTTTGCGCACCGGCGCGATACTGGTTACGATCTTCTCGGTAAACATCAAGATGTTAAGTGTGCCGATTGTCACAAAGTCGATAAAAAGCAAAAGACCGCGACTTATGAATGGCGAAACCTAAAGAGCGCGCAATGTTTGACCTGTCACGAGGATTTCCATAAAGCGAACCTGAGCGGCAAATACCGAGGAGGCAATTGCGTTAAATGTCATAGTCAAGACGATTGGAAAATCGGAAGTTTTGACCACTCAGTCACCGGCTACCCTCTACGGGGAAAACACCAGAAAATCGACTGCACGAAATGCCATGTTCAAAGTCCACGGGTGGCTCAAACTCAGATCAAAGCTTCCCTCAAAAATCAGCTAAAGACTGGGCTCAAATCTCAGGAACAGGTTCAAGGCACAAGAGTGGTTAAGAACTATGCCTGGCACGGGCTCGGTAAACGCACCTCGTGTGTCAGTTGCCACGAGGACTATCATGTTTTCGGAAATCTTAAATCAAAGCGTTTCGGTCAACTTGCTAAATGTGAATCTTGTCATAATGAGTCGGATTGGCGCGAGACCAAGAAGTTCGATCACAGTACGCAAACTCGCTATGTTGTCGACGGAAAACATAGCGAGGTTTCTTGTAACGACTGCCATGTCATCGGCGCTAAAAAGGTGCGCGAAAGCGAGTACAAGACCACTCTTAAGCCTGAGCCCAAGGTGGCACGAAAAACCGGTAAGTATTTATGGCCGGAACTAGCTTTGAAAACTTGCGAGACATGTCATAAGAACCCGCATATCGGGTCGTTTTCAAAGACGATGTTGGCAAAAAAGTGTACCGCATGCCACGTGACCGATGGCTGGATGCTCGATAAAGACAAAAAGAACTTTAATCATGAAGCGACGCGGTTTTCACTGACTGGAAAACATAAACGGATTTCATGTAATGACTGTCATCTCATTGAGAACAAAAAGGTCTACAAATTTCCGTCCTTCACGCAGAAATTCTGTATTGATTGCCATAAGAACGAACACCGTCAGCAGTTTAGCGAGAAATTCGCCGCGCAGGCGTGTAGCACCTGCCATTCGACCGAACGGTTCGACAAGCTTCTCGAGTTTGAACATGACTTAACACGTTTTAAATTGCGCGATGCTCATGCCAAGCTCAATTGCAACGAATGTCATACTCCTACGAATGAGCGCTTCACGCCGCTCTCTAAAACTCAACCGGCAAATGTTAAGCACCGCTTCGTGTTTCCGAATCTGGCGACCAATTCATGTGTGACCTGCCATGCCGATTACCATGCCGGACAACTCAGTGCCGATTGCAGTAAATGCCATAGCGAGAAGACGTGGAAGAAGCCGAAGTTCGATCATAATGTCGATAGCAAGTATCTTCTCAAGGGCAAGCATTTCGACGTTAAGTGCGATCAATGTCATCGACCGATTCGCAATCAATATGTGAAGTTCATTGGCAAACAATACCCGGTACTTCGCTACAAGCCGCTGTCGGCAGAGTGCAGTGAGTGCCATTCCGACTTCCACTCAGGGCAACTAAACAAGGACTGCTCGAGGTGTCATGGCGAAAAGGGCTGGAAGGAAACTCAGTTCAATCACCGCACGGATAGCAGCTTTGCTCTCAAGGGCAAACATGAAAACCTGAAATGCAGTGAATGCCATAAGCCGATCAGCGGGCAGAGTGTTCGCTTTGGGGATATCTCCTTTCCGGTGATTCGTTATAAGCCGATTCCCGGCGGTTGTTTGCCTTGCCATAAGGATCCGCATTCCGGCGCCCTCGGCCAGCGATGCGGTGATTGTCATAATGAAAGTAATTGGAAAAAAATCGGAGATTTTCATCGTAATTTTACCCTGAAGGGCGTGCATTACACGCTTTCTTGTGCCGAGTGCCACCGTGACCCAAGGCATTTGAGTGGCACCAGCGAACAGTGCATCCTTTGCCACAAAAAGGACGATGTTCATAATGGTGCGCTTGCGAGTTGTGGCGAATGCCATTTACAGGAAGTCTGGGAGCATTCGAAATTTAAGCACTCGATGACCTTCTTTGCGCTTCGCGGGGTTCATCGTACCTTGCAGTGTGCGGATTGCCATCGAAGCGGCGTTTACCGAGGGCTTTCGAGTCAGTGCATCGACTGCCATCGTACGGACGCGCAAGGGGTCACGAGTCCGCCGCACATCATGCCTAATTTCTCGAACTGTAAGAGTTGTCATAACCAATTCGCCTTCTGATTTTGACTCAACTCTTTTGCAGTTTCGGCCGAAAAAGGCCAAGGCGAACTGGAGGCGGGTGTCGGGATGTTAGGCAAAATTCTTGGGATTGTCTCCAATAACATGTCGTACTTGGGAGTCGTCTTTTTCATTGCCGTCTCTTATTGGCGAATCTCGAAAACCAATCAAAAGCAAAGAGCGGCTAAAGCTCTTCTCGATAAAGCCATCAAGTCAAATGCCGGCGAGCCCCTGACTCTTCATCCCGAAATTGACCCGGCGAAATGCGCGGGTTGCGGCGCCTGTACTCGCGCTTGCCCGGAAGGCGATATTCTCAAACTGATCCATCATAAGGCTGTATTAGTGGCGCCGACAAAATGTGTTGGTCATGGTGAATGCGAACAGGCATGTCCATTCGGAGCTATTGACCTGGTCTTCGGAACCAAAACCCGCGGCATTGATATTCCTCGCTTGACGCCACATTATGAAACTAATGTACCTGGACTTTATATCGCCGGTGAATTGGGTGGTATGGGTTTGATTCGTAATGCCGTCAAGCAGGGTGCACTCGCGGCCGCGGATGCCATCAAGAAACTCGACCGAAAACTTGAGGCGCAGTTTGATCTCTTGATTGTCGGTGCGGGTCCGGGTGGAATGGCGGGGGCTCTTGCGGCGATCGCCAACAAGGCGAGCTATCTTTGCGTGGAACAAAACTCCATTGGCGGAACGGTCACGAATTTTCCCCGGCAAAAGGTGGTCATGAGCCATCCGGCTGATCTTCCGGTTGTGGGTAAGATGAAATTTTCAAGAAATAAGGTCAGTAAAGAAGAGTTGCTGGAATATTGGAGTTCGGTGCGTTTGAAGACTGGAATGAAGATCTTGGAGAATGAAAAGTTCGAGTCCCTCGAGAAAAACGGCGACGTGTTCCATGTCCAAACATCTAAAGGTAGCTATAGTGCGCGAAAGGTCATTCTCGCCATGGGGGTTCGGGGTTCGCCGCGGCGTTTGGGGCTCGTGAATGAGGATTTGCCGAAGGTGACCTACAATCTTCTCGATCCGGAACAGTACAAAGGCGCAAACGTGGTCGTCATCGGTGGTGGTAATGCCGGAGTTGAAGCGGCCCAATACCTCGGGAAAAAAAGTTTAGGCTGTAAGGTGACGTTGTTGATTCATGGTAAGAGTCTTGATCGTTGCAACGAGGAAAATCGCGCCAAGATCGAAGCTATGCAAAAGCAAGGTTTGCTTGAGATTTGGTATCAATCACAGGTCAAAGAGATCCATGCTGAATACTTGCAGGTGAATAAAGACGGGACCGAGGTGAAGCTCAAAAACGATTATCTCTTTGTTTTCATCGGCGCCGAGATGCCGCAAGCCTTTTTGATGAGTCTCGGAATCAATATTGACAAGAAGTTCGGAGAATCAATCAAGAAAAGCGGCTAAGTTTCTTTTTGCCTCCATGAGGGCATCATAGGGGCGGGCAGCGACGAACGTCGAGGGGCTTCTTTACTTACCCTGAAAACTTCGCAAGAATCTAAGCCGATGACAATGCGAACATACACTTATCTTTGGTTGGCTCTGACGCTCTTTATGGCGTTTGAGTACTGGGCTTTGAATTCTCATTTAAGCTTGAGTTTCGCAAATTTCATAAAAACCCATGGCCATCGTTTTCGAGAACTCAATTTGTCGACCGAAGCGGGCAGGCCCATTAGTTTTTATCTAGGTGTCGTGGGTTTTGGTTTCATTCTCATGACGAATCCGTACACCTGGCGAAAAAAATGGTCGATCCTAAAAAAAATCGGCACGCTCACGGGGTGGCTGGAGTTTCATATTTTTTGCGGACTTTTCGGTCCCACCTGTATCATCTTTCATTCTGGTTTCAAAGTCCGTGGGCTGGTGGGCATCAGTTTTTGGAGCATGATCATTGTGGCGGTGAGTGGCGTGATCGGGCGCTATATTTACGTGCAGATTCTGCGCGAAGAAAAACTCACTTCGCAAGACATTAAAGTCATGGATGAGCGCCTTGAGAAGATGCGGGTTCAGGCCGGGGAAAAGGTGACGGTTCAAGATCTGATCTTAGCTAAGGAGTTGGCGCTCCATTTTGTCGGGCTTCCAGATGGCGTAGAGGGCGCTAAGAGGCGAAGTCTGGTGGGCGTTTTATTGAGCTCGTTTTGGGGCGATCTTCGCCTCTTGTTCTCGGCTCCGCCGATCGTGCCGGGATTACCTGAACGGAGCCGTTATCTACTTGCCGCCAATGCCTTGAATCAGCGTAGATCTGTTCTTCTCGAAACGTTTCGCCGGATGCTCGGTTATTGGCATTCTTTCCATCTGCCTTTTGCGGTCTTTATGTATCTGGCAGCAGTCATTCATATCGCTGCAGCCCTGATGTTTGGCATTGGGGCCTAAGGGGCTATCTTTTTAGGTGCCGGATTTATCTTTTAGTTTTAGCAGGTAATTGCCCACTTCAGGATTGCTCCAGTCGATAAAACCGAGCACCTTGCGATCAAAACGCCGGTTGCGATCGAAAATATAGGTTTCCGGAAGTTGGCGAGTGCCAAAGGCGCCCGCTACCGATGAGGCCGGATCCCAGAGCACTTCGACATTTTGCAGGCGCAGATCAAAACCCTTCAAGAAACCGGTAAGTGCCTGTTTATCTTCGTCAACGGAGATTAAGACCAAGACACAGGAGCTACCAAGATGATCCGCCAACTTTAAAAGCGCAGGCAGCTCCCGTTGGCAGGGGGCGCACCAAGTTGCCCAGAAATTGACGATCGCGACCTTGCCGCTTGCTTCCGTAAAGGAGAACTCACCCTGTTTCAGAGCATGTGGTAGCTTGAAATCATAATTTCTAACGACATTGCCCGTGTCGGAGTTCATCCATAGAACACCAGCCACCATGGCCAGCACAAAAGTAGTTCCGAAAAGGCAGATCACTACAAGAGAGCGCATATCCGGAAATCATAGCACCGCGGCCGGCTCAGGTGGGAAGAATCTTCACGCTTCCGAACCGTTGCTAGCGCGAACCCTGCTTGCTGGATCAAGTGGTGGAGTTTTCATCGATTTTCCGCTATGTTTCGGAGATCTTACCGGGAGAAAAGAATGATGAGGTTTAAGTGCCTGTCGCGCTTCTTTGTGACGTCCGCCGTGACGTCCGCCGTGACGTCCGCCGTTTTGTTGGGTGGGCTTTTTTTTGGTTTCACCACTCAAGCGGCGGTCGAGAAAAAGCCGGTGGTTTTTACCACCAAGGCACAGCTGAGCGAGCTTGCTGAGAACCTTGCTTATCCGGCCCGGGTTGAACCGCGGATTCGTGCTTCGGTGGTGGCTGAGACTGACGGCGTGGTTTCGAAAATCATTGCGCCTCTCGGAAGTTCGGTTCGCGCCAAAGCGCCGCTGTTAGTGATTCGTAATACCGATCCTGTTTATAACTTCGCGCCCATGTCGGTCTCGTCCACGGTTGACGGAGTGGTCTCAAAGGTCGAAGTAACAGAAGGCAGCCGTGTTCAACGCGGCGATAAACTCCTTTTGGTCACTGATCCCGAACAGGTTCGCGTGGCCGTCGAGGTGACTTCACTCGACGTCGGTTTCATTAAGACGGGACTTTCCGCAGAACTCCGGTTACCTGGTTCGGACCGTGTTCTGGCGCTAAAGGTAAAAGGCATCAGCCCGTTTGTGGATCCCGCGACCGGTACCGCAAGTTGTGAGCTGGAGCTTGCGAATAAAAAAGGCAATGTGTTGCCGCCGTTGGGCGTGATCGGGCGAGTGTATTTTCGGGTGAATATCCGTAAAGGTATTTCTATTTCTGACAGTGCCATCACCTATCGTGGCAAAGATCCCTATGTGCGTACAGTCGTCGAGGGCAAGGCCAAGTTGGTACCCGTGGTATTGGGACGTAAAGAGGCCGGTTTTGTCGAGATCACCAAGGGACTTAAAGACGGCGATCAGATCATCGAGCGTTCGAGTGCCTTCGTGGCCGATGGCGAAGCGGTCGAAGTGCAGGCGAAAGAGGGAGAGGCTTCGAAAACCAATCCTGGTAAAGGTTGAGGTGGAGCGTGGCCGGAATTTTTCGTACTCCTTTGCGTGTCTATCTCGCGCTGGCGGTCTTGTCGTTCATCGGCATTTGGAGCGCCTTTCAACTGCCGATCTCGCTCTTTCCCAACAGCTCAAAGCCGTCGGTCACGCTCTCGATCGGTTATGATCTAGCGCCCGATGCGTTCTTGAAAACCTACGGCGAAAGTATTGAAGAGCAAATTCGCAATATCCGCCGCGGGCCTCTCGAAGTCGAGAAGGTCATATCCGAATACAAAGCCAACCGAGTTTATTATAACGTCGATTTCAAATGGGGTAGCGGTGACGACGAAGCACTGCGCGAGATGGAGACCTTACGTTCTTCGGTGCTTGGACGCCTACCGCCCGAGTCGCGCAATCGCGTTTGGGTTTGGAGCCAACGCGAAAACGGTGGTTTCTTAGCGTTGAGTTTTTTTTCCAACGAGCGCTCCCTTTCTGAGATCTATAAGATTCTTGAGCCGGCGTTGATGCCCAAGCTGGCGCTAGTGAAGGACGCAGCCGAACCTGAACTCTATAACCCGCAACGCCGTCAGGTCCTGATCGAACTAAAGCCAGAAGTGATGGCCACCATGCAGCTCTTTCCGAGTCACGTCGGTGCGGCGGTGCTTTCGGCCATCGAATCCTACTCTGGCGGGTCGTTAACGATCAACGGCTCTAATATGACGGTCGAGTATCCGCGCTTCGCGGCAAGTCTCGAGCATTTTCGACAGATTCAAATTCCGACAGCCAACGGTCACTCGGTGGCACTGAGTGATGTCGCCCACCTTGATCTGACGATCCCGTTAGATGCTACGCGGATAACAAAAACCAGTGGTGCTGCGAGTGTGATTCTCTTTGCGTCGCCAAAGCCAGGTGGCAATATCAAAGCAATGTCTGAGGAGATACTTCACATCGTCGAAGAGGCGATGCCGTCGCTCCCGAAAGATATCCAGTACAAAAATCTGGTAGATCCCTCGGCGTTTATCCGTGCTGCGGTTTCGAATGTCGCCAAAGAAGTTGGCCTCGCGGCTGGTTTAGCCGTCTTCATTCTCTTCATGTTCGTCGGTAACATAAAAAACGTCATCACCGCGGCCATCGAGATCACGCTGAGTCTGGTGTTGGCGGTTATTTTGATGCGCATGACGGGCATGAATTTAAATCTTATCTCGCTGGGTGGACTGGCGCTTTCGGCGGGAATGAACGTCGACGCATCGGTGGTGGTGATGGAGAATATCTTCCGTCATTTCGAGGAACTCGGCCATGAGCGTGCGGCAAAGTTGACTTTCGAAGAGCGCCTTGCCGTGATCGTACGCGCGGTCAAAGAAGTTCAGTTCTCGGTGATTGCAAGCACGATCGCTTCGCTGGTGGTCTTCTTGCCCCTGGCTTTTACCTCTGAGCTGAGTAATGCCATTCTTGGTGATTTGGCTAAAGCGGTCGTTTTTTCTCACGGCTTTTCGGCTGTGGTCGCCTTGGTGTTGGTGCCGACGATTCGCCTGCACGTGATGCGCGCCGGGGTCTTGCACGAAAAACCCTCGCTCCTCGATGCGCCGCTGCGTCGCCTCGAAGACGCCTATGCTTCTGCCTTAGGCGTATTTCTTGAACGCCCAAGTCTCAGGCTGGCGGTCATGGGTGGTCTTGGCGTGGTCTTCGTACTTCTGATGGCGTTGGTTCTACCGAACTTGCCGCGAGAGGTAATAGGAAAGCCTGACACTGATTCGGTGTTTTTGAGTATCGGCACCAGCGGCAATACCTTGGTGCGCCAGATGGAGGCGCAAACCGATCAAATCGAAAATGATATCATGCGGGCCTTCGGCGACAAGGTTTCTTATACCTTTACGCAGATTCCGCGTGCCAACAGCTCGTGGATACTTCTGCGACTCAAGAACAAGCGCGATATGGATTCGGTGTTAAAGGGTTTGGAAGAAAAGTTTCCCAATACGCCATTGACTAACTTTTATGCCGAGGCCTGGAATCCTGCCGAGATGAAACTGCCAGATCCACCGGATTTTAAAATCTCGATTCGCGGCAATCATCGCGAGGCCATGAACGACACGGCTCGCGATATCGAAATCGCGATGTTGGAAAAAAAGATTTTTACCCGCACGCACGTTGAGCCTGGTACGCAGCGCGAGGATACCTTAAGGATCCGTCCTAAAACAGAGCAGCTTGTTTTCCTGGGTCCGTTGATGGCGTCGCAAGGTGCGCGCCTCTCGCTCGCATCGTTCTCTGAACTCACGCGCACGGCCACCGATGGTCAAGTGCTGACGAAGGTGGAGATTGATGGTGAGACCATGGACGCCTTCATCCGCTTTCCGATGTCCTATGTTTCCACCACAGAGGAGCTTGGCGCCTTGCCAGTTGGAGTCGGCGGTAGAATTCTGCCACTCAAAGCACTTGCGACCTTTACGGTTGAGCGAGCGGCCCCGGCAATTCGCCGTGAGAATGGTCGCGAAGCCTACATCATCTATGCCCGCGGCGGAAAAGACGAGGAGCTCAAGACCAAGGAATCGGTACGTAAGGCCACTGAGTTGATTCAAGGCTGGCCAAAGGTGAAAGCGGACCAACAAGCGGTGGCAGGTACAATTGCGCCGCCTACACAAGCAGCGCCTAGCGTACAAATCGAGGATGCTAAAGTTGAACTAAATGATGCCTTAAAGCAGCTGGCTGTTGCGGTGAGTTTGTCGATCGCACTTATCTTTTTGACGATGGTATTCCAGTTCGGAAGCATCATGAACAGTCTTCTTGTGCTGGTCGCCGTACCATTGGGTTTTATTGGTGTTCTGACTTCACTTTTCGTTTTTCAAAGTTCGCTTTCATTGAACTCTCTTCTCGGAGTGATTCTACTCAACGGACTTGCGGTAGCGAATTCTATTATTCTTGTTGATTTTCTACAGCGTAAGGTTCGCGAAGGGGTGGCGCCAAGACGGGCAGCACTGGAAGTGGCGCGGGTACGCCTCAGACCGATTCTGATGACTTCGCTGACCACGGGTTTAGGCATGTTGCCGATCGCTATGGGTTTCGGCGAGGGCGGCAAAATTCTTCAGCCCTTAGGAATCGCGGTTGCCGGGGGCTTGAGTTTTTCCATGGTGACCACGCTCTTTATCGTTCCGGCTTTACAGGTGAGTTGGCTTGAATGGAGTGCGGCCCGTAAAGCGAGATGCGTGGAGCTAGCCAGTACCGGCGCGACTACGGCACTACCGATGGTGTTAGCTATTTTTCTGAGTGGAGCTTTTCTGAACGAGGCGCGTGCCGAGAAGGTTTCGCCACTTGCTTTCCAAAGCGCTTTTCGAGGCATCGTGGAGAGAAACCTCAAGGTGGCGCAGCAAAAAATTGAAGTCGAGAAGAGTGAGCATCGGCGTCTGCAGGCCTATGGTGCCTTTGTACCGAAGGTTGAGGTTGATTACAGTCAGGCAAATACCGTTACCTCTTTGAATACTTCGAATCAAACCGCCACGAGCTCGAGCTTGCTTTTAAAGGGCTCGGTCAATCTCTTTCGCTCCGGTGGTGATCTTGCGGGTTTGCGCGGTGCCGAGAAATCCTTGGCGAGCAGTCAACACCAATTAAGCGTGGAACGACAGAACGCTGAGAACGAGGCAGTGCATTTTCTTACTGCCTACATTGCCAGGGTTCTGGAGCGACAGATCACTGAGCGTAGCGTAGAATTTAAACAAGATTCTTTGCGTATTGCCCATGAACGTTTCGCGCGTGGCCTTTTGCCTATGCAAGAGGTTCACAAGGTCGCCATTGACCTCGATAATATCAAGGCAAAACTCAGTGATGCCCGCGGGCAGGAGTCGGTGGCGCGTGCTGGTTTGGTGAGCGCTCTCGGACACGATGAGGTGCAAGTAGTTTGGCCATGGAAGGAATCGCTCACGCAAGCGGCGAAGCTCGAAGAAGCGGCATTTCGTATCGACACTCGGCCCGACTGGATGTCTTTGACGGAGTCGTTGAATGCGGTGAAATTCAAAGAGCGGCAGGCGTTCGGCTCGCTTTTACCTACGGTTGATTTTAGTGCGACCTACGGCAGTCTTGATTTGGCGCAATCTGGAAGAAGTGACTGGAGTGCGCTCTTGACTCTCTCGATCCCGCTCTTTAGCGGCTTTCAAGACTTGGCTGGTTATCGCCTGCAGTCCGCGCAAGCACAGCAAGCGGTATTGGCGCTCGAGGCGGTTCGCAGGCAAGCGCCGGCCGATGTTGATGAACTGAGACGTTCGTTTCGTGAGGCGCGAGAGGCGGCACAAACCAGAGAGAAGAACGTCAAACTGACCGAAAAGCTCTACGCGGACAATCTTCAGCGCTTTCGAATCGGCCGGGCGAGTGCTAACGAACTAGCTTATGATCTTGATCGCCTTCTTCAGGCGCAGATTCATGAAGTCGAAGGCTGGCGCACAGCGCACATGACATTTGTACGGCTTTGTCATGCGCTTGGTTCGAGCGTCAGCGCCGAGGGACATTGTCAGACGCTTTAAGCAGCGCCGAGGATTTTTCGTTCGTATTCGGACCAGGCTGTCGGGAACGGAACACGCACCGTCAAAACCGTGCCTTGGCCCTTGGTTGATTTAATCGAGGCTTCGCCGCCGAGAAGGTTGGCTTCAATTTCAATCGCTGAAAGACCAACTCCGCGTCCGGCAATCGTGTCGACTTTGTCATTGGTTGAGAATTGATCGATGAAGACTGCTTGGATCAGTTCCGACTCGGAAACTGATTGAAATTCGCCGCGCCCCATCTGTTTGAGTTTCTTGCGTATCATTTCAGGATCAATGCCGCGACCGTCGTCTGAGATATCAATTCGTAACCACGGGCGGTTGTCATCTTCAATACCTTCGTATCGCGAGAAGCGCAAAATAATCGTGCCGCCTTCATGTTTCTTCAGACGCTTACGCTCCTCAGGGGATTCGATGCCATGATAGACGGAGTTTCTGAGTGCGTGAACCAAAGATGAAAAGAGCGAGTGGAAGTGCTCAATCGGCGCCCGCAGGTTGCCACCTTCAATGAGAAAGTTTTCAACCACTTTTCCTTCGCGCTTGGCAAGATCCTTCAGTGAAACGGCGAAGTGTTCGAAAGTCGGCGCTATGGGTTTTTCCATAGCGACGCGGCGGATGACCTCGCCGATCGCGTGAGCATCCGAGAGATCGCGAACCGAGAGTAAGTCAAGACTCCAGCCGAGAATTGTGGCAAGCGATACTTCAATTGTTCGATCGACGCTATCATCATCGATGGTGCCAAAGACTTGCGACAGACGGTGGACCTCCTCATCGAGGATCTTAAGAAGGGTTGGTCCACGTTCTGTGAGTGCTTTGTTCAAGGCGTCGCGATGGGTTTCTTTAGTCGCCGCCACCAGGTCTTCCAGGTCATGACAGGCCGTTGCCAGGGTTTTTAAGCTAAAGGAGGCGGCGCCGCCTTTAATGGTGTGAATCTCGCGCAAAATCTCATCGAGCGCCTTACCTGCCGGAGAGGAGAGCCCGCGGAATCGGGTGCGGGCTTCACGTAGGAACATCCGGAAGGCGTTACGGTTTTTCGCTAGACGGAGAATTTTCTCAACGAAGAGTCGTTCTTCCTCAACACGCTTAAGGGCCTGGCGTTCGCGCGTACGGTCGGTGGCAGCAACCACCACACCCCGTAAGACGCCGTTTTCATCACGCATGGCCGCGTAATCCAGAGATAGAGTAAGATCTGCGGCTGTGTCCAGACTCTTCAAGCCGAGTGGAACCATGTCTTCAAAATCAAGACGATCCTCAAAGACCGCAGCTCGCCAGTTGGCGAAGTTGTTCTTTTCCTTGTCCTTGAGAGCCAGCACTTCCTCGATCATAAGTTCGGCCGGTTTGACGTTGAAAAGTGACTCACATGCCTTCGAATAGACCTTAAGACACTTGCCGTTGACATCGAAAACCAGGATGCCCTGACCGAGACTGTCGAGAATCGTTTTGAACAGGCGATTGAGTTCGCTGAGTTCACTGGTGCGTTCCTGTACTTTGGCTTCCAACCCATGTGAGTACTCTTCAAGCTTAGTGCGGGCCTCACGCAAATCGGAAATTACCGATTCTTTTTGATCAAGTTCTCCGCGGTATTTCGAATGCAGTGTGCGTTCCAAAGTGACGTCGCGCATGGAAATGATCCAGCGATCTCCGAAGCCGACTTCGCGCGTGAGGAATTCAGGTTGTGGCTGCAAAGCCACTTGTACCCAGCCGCTTTGACCGTTGGGGAGTTTAAAAAGCACTTCGGTAATTTTGGTTTCTTCTTTGACGGCCGAAAGCCCTGAGCCAAAACTCAGTGGATTCGGATTGAGGTCAACGATACTATCCAGCGGACGCCCAGAAGCGAGTCGCTTCTGAGTTACATCCAGCAGCAGTGAAGCTGCATGATTGCCGTAGCGAACCAAGCCATCTTGGTCGACCACAACAATCGGTTCTTGTACGCAATCGTAAATTAACTGGTAGCTCATATTCGATTCTCTATCGGCAAACATCTGAATTGCATTCAGTAAACCGAGGTCGGGAATCGAGAAAAAACCAAAAACTAGATGCCATCAAGCAAAAAACCCAGACCAAAAGCCTGGGTTTGAGGGCAAGTTATCTGCAGGTCATTTGGCCAACTATCTGGCCATTTATCTTACCAGCTACCTGTTGAGAATCGGCTCGATATAGAACGCATCGCTGCCGTGAGCCGCCATGTTTGCGTCGAAGCCCTGTTCGATCAATTGTTTGCCAGAAAGAAAAGCTGAGCTTTCATCCAGGAGGCGCAAAACCTTGTAGTTCAGACCCGGGTCAGCGCCCGACCAGATGACTCGCTCTTGGACGGGCTGCTCGCGGCCGCTCTTTACTGTTACATAAAGTAGGCTCTTATTTTCGCCCCGGCGACCAAAGGCGACCATGCGATCGCCGCCACCGGCAATGCGTAGGTGTGGGATAATCTGCAACCGAGTAATGATTTCTTCGATGAGTTGGCGTCGCTCAGGGACATCGCTGATTCGGGCGTAATCATCGGAGTTGAACGATGCGTAGAGGGGTTTTTGGACCTGGTAAACAAATCCAGTACCTGCATTGCATTTCAAACCGTCAACGGTCATGCCCGGAACCGGTTCAAACGCAACGCAGTCTTTAGCGATCGCGGCTTTTGAAATCAGAGAATGCAGTACGGAGCTACCTAAGAAGGTGAGTACTCCGCCGCCGGTTTTTAAATGGGCTTTCATATTGGCGATCAGCGTCGGTGCAGCGAAACCGTTATCCTGATAAATCACCAAGCGGCAATCGGCGAGCTCTGTTGGATCGTTCAAACCCCAGTGGACGATCTTGGGGTTAATTCCAGCTTGCAGTAGGTAGCCAACGAGTCCTGCCGCCCAGTCCGAGTTCATGGTGGTAGAACGTACTCCCGGCAGAGAAGTGGGTACGTTGGATTCGATATCTTTCACCAAGCAGACGTCGTCAGTGAGTTCAGTGGCGCCTGCAAGGAATTCGCCGTAAGGAACAATGATCTTTTGTCCGATATCGAGAATCACCTGGTATGGCGGACGGATTTCGCCATTCACACCAATGGCCGCATCAAAATAGAGATCGGGAGTATGAGTACCGTTGCGTGCCCAACGGAGATCCCATCCCGCGATGACATTCTTAGCGAAGATCTCATTGAGTTCATTCCAGAATTCGACCGGGAGATTGGCTTCGGGAATCGCACTGAAGCGCGGGTCTTTGCGAAGCGCCTGGTAATACGGTTCGGATTGTTTGCCAACCCAGTCTGTTTGCCAGTTCTGACCCTCGTTAAAATAATAGATGAAAAGTGATTTTAAGCCGTGGCCGATCGTCGTCAAGTAAGTCTGTCGACGAGACTCCGCAGTCACATCGGTACCACGCCACCAGCCGCCCTGAATCTCAGGACCAAGTACCCACTCCTGTTTGGAGCCAAGGTAATAGTCCGACGCCGAATCTGCCGCCTTCACGTCGTGATCGGCTTTAAACGGCTGATTGAGAAGAGGGTTGTTCGCGCCGTTACCGGTTTTAGGATAAAGATTCACGGTCATCATGCCGGTGCGTCCCGGATCATTGCGATACAGGTAATTGGGCAAAATGCCGTCATTAGACGCATTATAGCTTTCAGCGAGTGTAAAGAGAACCTGCGGTTCTCTTACTCCGAGTGCCTCCCAGTGGCGGCGAATCTTTTCGAGATAAACATGCATTGTTTTATCTTGAAAACGATACCAATCTTGTTCTTCAGCGAGATTTTTCCCAGGAGCGGTCGGAGGTTGAATTTCGCCGAACGCCTTCCACGCACGCTGGTGGGCGGTATTGAGCGCGCTGATCGTGCGATAGGATTTTTTCAAGAACAGGCGATAGTCAGCGACCGAACGTCGACCGTAGTCGTGGTTGTACATCGACTGCCACATGAAATTAGTTTCGTTGTCGATTTGTAGAAAATCGATGGGTTTACCTTTGCCGATGTAAGGCGCCATCACATTCTTAAAGACGGCTGTCAGCCATTTCTTAGTGGCCGCGAGAAACTCCGGCGAATTGTAGCTATAAAGAGGTGTGCGCATACCGCGCGAATTGCGCATATGGCTGTCGGGATATTTTTCATGAAACCAAAGAGGAATGGCGCCAAAGCCAAGAAAGCCCCATTCGGCATTAATATAAGGCCCCGGGCGCGCCATGATGTGGTGGATGCCGCGCGCTTGGATCAACTTAAACCATGATTTCACATCACGCGACGGGAAGTCCGGCCGACCATCGCCATCGTCGTCGGCAGTGCCGTCGAAATCAAACTTTCCTGAAGCGTATTCATGAAAGTCCCACGGGATATAGAAGCTGATGGAATTGGCACCGGTGGCGACGTAGGCATCGAGAACCTTGTTCCAAAGCGCCAAGACTTTTTCCCGAGGGATGTTGCGCCCGTGTCCGGCACGCAGGCGGAAGTACTGAACTTCGCCGCCGAAGAGCTGCGGTTGCGGCTGACCGTTGATGTGGAGCTTGTTGCTTTTGATCTCGACCACTTTGGTCTCTGCGACGCCTGCTTTCGCTGTTCGTGAGTAGCCGAGCACCGAGCCAGCGAGCCCAGCCCAAGTGGCTAGAGACAGCGCCAGAGTCAGGAGCACAAAGGAGAGCGGTCGGCGGGCGCCAGATTTACGAAACTGCGAATGTGGCTGATTGCGATGGATTAGGTGAGACATGATGAGTCCTTGTTTAAGCTTTTCGAGCAGCTACGAAAGTAAAGAGCGGAGTCGAGGCGGTCAAACCGATTTCGAGTAATTACTTCAAAATCTATGTTTAAGCCCAAACGCAGAGAGTTTCGCCATCTGCGCGTTAGGTCTTGGCTTTTCCAGGTGGCTCCCGATGAGAGGCGGAAAATTTGCCCTGAGCGCTGACAATTTGACAGTGGTGCCGCTCTGTTGCCCATAATTACGATCCTGTCTTGCATATGAACTGCCTCGTTTGTACTGAGGAGTCGTAGCAAAAACCATAGCAAACCCCAAAACGCGCCCCAAACAGAGGCAACCAGGTGAGCGCTGACTGCTTGGTATTAAGAAAACTAAACTACTGTAATTCGCCCCACTCGAGGTATCTTGTCTCTTGTCGGTGACTCTAGATAGGTCTCAAAAGTAGGGGGTAAGAAAATGATCAATACGATTAGCAACACCGAAACCGCCAGCGCACTAAGTGCCAATTGGCACCCAATGGCTCTACAGATCTCGCCAGTAGGTGAGCAGCTGCCGACCTTGGCGGAGTGGAATCAGCGATATATTGAGTTTGTATTGAATTTTACCAACGGCAAAAAAGCTGCCGCAGCCAGAATTTTAGGAATTAACCGCCGCACGCTCTATCGACGCAAGACTGAGCGTTCCATCGATGAACACCTCACCTCGATCGAAGTCTCTAACGGCCAGCCTGGCTGAAGGAACTAGATCTCTCCCCACTCAAACAAAAACGGGTCAGCTAGGAAGCTGGCCCGTTGTCTTTGAATAAGAGCATATAATAGATAATAGAGCCCCTGGGGGCCTCGTCTGGCGCACTTACGGCTAAACTGCCAGTGCGTAGATAGTGTAAGGACAGCGCCTTATTTCAATTCGCGGTGAACGGTGTGGCGGCGAAGAGAAGGATTGTATTTCTTCTTCTCAAGGCGCTCGGGATGAGTCTGCGTGTTCTTCGCAGTGGTGTAGCGCGACGGCGGCTTGCCTTCTTTGCGAGCCTCAGTGCACTCAAGCGTGATGATCTTTACTTTACCCTTTTTTGCCATGGTAGCCTCACATATAAAAATCCGTTAAACGAACGAATGGAAATAGCATAAGTCATTGCCAGACGGAAGCTTTCTTCGCAGGATCTGCGCAAGTTTTGCCACGACTCTGCGCTGCGGCAATAACTGCCTGAAATCAGGCCTATTTCGCAGCACTCTCCACCGGCAGAGAACGGGCAGAGAACGGGCAGAGAACGGGTCGGAGAACGGGTCGGCGGTCGTTGACAGAACCCGGAAACCTTTTGAGAATCCTCGCCATGACAAAAAAAACCGCTCAAAAAGCTCTTCAAGGATCCAAATCTTCCTCTGGCTTCGTGCGCACGATCGTACTTCTCGGTGCGGGAGAATTGGGAAAGGAACTCACCATTTCGCTTAAGCGGCTTGGGCAAAGGGTGATCGCAGTTGATCGCTACCCGGAGGCGCCGGCTATGCAGGTGGCTGACGGTTATGAGGTCATTAATATGTTGGATGCGGCAGAGTTCGAGAGAGTCATTGCCAAGCACCAACCCGACATTGTTGTGCCTGAGATCGAAGCCATTCGAACAGAGAAACTGGCGGAGTTTGAGAAGCGTGGAATATTTTGTGTTCCTACGGCGGAGGCCGCGCACTTGACCATGAATCGCCACGCGATTCGCGATGTCGCCGCGAAAGAACTCAAATTAAAGACAGCACGTTTTCTTTACGCCGAAAGTGAAGCTGAGCTTGAAAGTGCCAGTCGTGAGATTGGTTTTCCGAATGTCGTGAAACCGGTGATGTCGTCTTCAGGCAAAGGCCAATCCGTGGTTCGCAAAGCGAGCGCCGTGGCTGGCGCCTGGAAGTATGCCTGTGAGGGCATGCGCGGCGATTTCCAAAAAGTGATTGTTGAAGAGTTCGTTGAATTTGATCTTGAGATCACTCTGCTGACGATTCGTCAAAAGAACGGAAAAACTCTATTCGTGGCTCCGATCGGTCATCGCCAGGAGCGCGGCGATTACCAGGAATCATGGATGCCGGCGGAGTTAAAGCCCGCGCAACTCAAAAAAGCGCAATTGATCGCCAAGAAAGTCACGGATCGTTTAGGCGGTGCGGGAATTTTCGGTGTGGAATTTTTCATCGGCCGAGATGGCGAGGTTTATTTCTCCGAATTGAGCCCGCGGCCGCACGAT
>SXRI01000151.1 GCA_005793615.1 Bdellovibrionales bacterium | reverse complement strand
CTCAAGGTCCATCGAGTCCATCTTCGCGCCGACGCCGTCTTTACCGCGAACTTCGTGAATCTCGTGGATACGGCCGGTATAGAACAGGATCCGCTCAGTGAGAGTGGTTTTGCCCGAGTCAATGTGGGCAGAAATACCGATGTTACGAACTTTATCGAGGATCCATTCATTTCCAGCCATGGCTGTCAGTTACTCCTTAAAAGAATTCCTAAAAAGATGAGCGCCAAATACCATACGGCGCCGCGCCTTATTTAAGTTTTTGAGGGTATGTAACACGATCCTGGCAGCAACGCAAAATTTGTTTCGATTGTCTCGACTTAGGCTAACATAGGGACATGTCTTCAAGTTTTGACCTCGACAATAGAATCCTGCGGGCGAAGAGCGCTTTGCATGAGGTGTTTGGTTTTCCCGACTACCGGGGCGAGCAGCGGGCGGTGATTGCCGCCGTTCTGGCAGGCGAAAACTCCCTGCTTTTAATGCCGACCGGGATGGGGAAGAGTCTTTGTTATCAATTGCCGGCTCGAGTTTTTGCCGACGAGGGCCTTGGGCTCACAGTGGTGATTTCACCCCTGATAGCACTGATGAAGGATCAAGTTGATGCAGCGCTTAAAAAGGGGCTGCGGGCGACCTTTATCAACTCCTCGCTCCGCGCTGATGAGCGGGAGATTCGCTACCAACAATTGGCTCAGGGGCGTTTTGAACTTCTTTATGTCACCCCTGAGCGATTTCGTATTCCGCGGTTCAATGAAGCGCTGGCGGCCAACAAAATCGCGCTTTTCGCAGTCGATGAAGCTCACTGTATTTCATCCTGGGGTCATGATTTTCGCCCTGATTATTCACGTTTAGGAGATCATCGGCGGCGTTTGGGTGAGCCGCTGACTTTGGCACTCACGGCGACCGCCACCCCAGCGGTGCAAAAAGACATTTTGAGCCAGTTGGGAATTACTGCCGAGGCCAAAGTATTTGACCATGGGATCGCGCGCCCGAACTTGGCGCTCGAAGTCCTAGACCTGCATGGACTTGATCATAAGATTCAAGCCTTTATGGCGTTTCGTCACGCCAATCCCGGGGCGGCAATCGTGTATTTTTCCCTGATTCAAACTCTCGAGCGTTTCTCGCATGAGATCGGCAAACTCGGGATCGAGCACTTTTGCTACCATGGCCAGATGGGCGATCAGGATCGACGGCGAGGGCAAGAGGCTTGGCTTGCCAGCGATCGGGGGCTGATGCTCGCGACGCCGGCGTTTGGCCTTGGCATCGACAAGGAAAACGTACGCATGGTTGTGCACGCCGAGGTGCCAGGATCGATCGAGGCGTATTATCAAGAAATTGGTCGGGCCGGTCGCGACGGACTCTCTGCGCAATGTGTTTTGCTCTTTGATGACGACGACGTCAGTATCCAGAACGATTTCTTGGAGTGGGCCAATCCTGATCCGGGGTTCATTCGTGCCGTTTTCAATTTAATAGATAGAAACCTGGCGCGGGCTCGACAAGAGGGCTTTGATTATCTGCGGACACAAATGAACTTCTACAATCGCCGCGACTTTCGCGTGGAAACCGCGGTTAACCTTTTGGAGCGTTGGGGCTCGCTCGAGGGACGTCAGCCGCGCGAGTGGCAACCACTCGAAACACCTCCTGAAGAGTATCTTGATCAGAAGCTTTATGAAGCGCGGATGAAGGCTAAGCGCCATAAGCTTTATCAAATGGTTGAGTTCGTGAAAATGACGGCGACTGAGACGGGTGAAGCGTGCCGAATGAAGCAGGTGGCGCGCTATTTTGGCTTTAATGAGTCCGTGCCTTGCGGGATTTGTGATCTTTGCTTGGAGCGAAAGCGAGCCGGGCATGCCTAAGGCGCGCTTTCCGAATCCGCGCACTGCTGGCGAAGATGGGCTGCTTTGCTATGGAGGTAACCTTGAGGTCGAGACTTTGTTCGCTGCTTACAATCAAGGGATCTTTCCGTGGCCACAGGAGGGCCTGCCGCTTTTATGGTTTTCGCCCGAGCAGCGCGGGGTGCTTGATTTCAGGGACCTACATTGGCCGCGGCGGTTTGTTCGCACTCTCAAAGATGCCCGTTTTCACATCACTTTTAATCGGGCGTTCACGGAGGTGATCCGTGAATGCGCCTTGATTCCACGTTCGCATGAACCTGGAACGTGGATCCTACCGGCGATGCAGGAAGCCTATTTACGATTTCATGAAGCGGGCTTTGCCCATAGCGTGGAGTGTTGGCAAGAAGGGCAATTGGTCGGCGGCTTGTACGGTGTGTATGTCGGCGGTGTGTTCAGCGGCGAGAGCATGTTCTTTAAGGTGAGTGACGCTAGTAAACGTTGTTTGTTTTCATTGATTCAGGTTCTGCAGGCAAGCGGCGTGGGGTGGATGGATATCCAGATGGTGACCCCGGTGCTAGAAAATCTAGGTGGAAAATACGTGTCACGCGATGAATTTCTGTTACGCTTGGAAGAGGCGCATAAAACTCATCCCGAACGGATAAAGTGGCCGACGGCGGAAATCGAAAAAGTGTAGGTGGATAAAAAATATGGCTCTACGAATCGAACCCGGGCGAATCGTTCGACTTGCTTATCGAATTGTCGATGGTGATGGGCGACTTATTGAAGAGTTCACACCTGAACAGCCATATGAATATCGCCAGGGAGACGCCCAAATTGTCGGTCCTGTCGAGCGCGCTCTAGCGGGAAAAACGGCCGGGTTTCGCGCCGAAATTTCTGTGACCCCACGAGATGGATACGGTGACTATGATCCTTCGCTGGTGGGGGACTTGCCGCGTGCCGGCTTTCCTAACAGCGCCGATATTCAAGTGGGAATGAAGTATAATACGATCGGGCCCGATTCACGGCAAATCACGATTCGTGTGACCGAGGTCGATGACGAGACGGTCAGTGTTGATGGTAATCATCCGCTCGCAGGGTTAGATCTGATTTTTACCGTCCAGGTTTTGGAGGTTCTTCCAGGCGTCGACGAGAACACTGGGGCCAGTGCCGAAACCAGTGGCGAAACCAGTGGCGAAACCAGTGGCGAAACCAGTTCCGACGCTGACGCCAGGTCCTCCGCCGAGACTGACGTGAATCCGGCGCCTTCGGCGGGCACCAAGGGCCGTCTTGTTCACTGAAGTTTCCCAGAAAAAGTACCAGAAAAAGTACCAGAAAAATACTCTCTACTGTCTCATTCTGGCGCTCAAATCTAGCACTTAAATCCGGCCCTATAACCGCCGATAAATGTTTATCTTGGTAAGAACTCCTAATGATGGAGGAACAGCGCTTGAATATTCAAACCGTGCTCATAGTTTGTGACTCGGATGCTTCGGCATACATCCTACAGAATAAACTCGATGTTCTTCAAAATGAATCGCAAGGGGCGATTGATGTCGAAGTGGCATCCATGGAAGTAGCGATCAAGCGTATTGATGATGAAACCGGCGCTCTGGCCATGAAGGTTCATGCTTGGACTCCTAATTGCGCTAGGTTTATCGATGAGCTGCGTGCCCAGCATGCCAAAGTTCCCGTGGTGATCGAAACCAAGTTGGCACTGCCGGATGATTTTGAACGTACTCACGAGAAGTTCGCCAACATCCTTTTTGTTCACGGACAGAGCGACGATATGTTTCGTCATCTCATTAGGCACGCGATTGATCACAAGGGATTTTTCGCGCGCAAATATGTTCGAGTGGCGGTTCATCAGTCCGCGAAGGTGGTTCATGGCGACAATAAATCGGTGGAGTGTCTGGTCGTCAATGTTTCCAAAGGCGGAGTCGGTGTCATCTTCAAGAGTGATGTACCGGTGACACCCGGGCAAATCGTTACTCTGCAGATTGAGGAAGGCGACGGCGAGATCGCCAAGGTCCGCCGCGGAGAGGTCGCTTGGACCAACAAAACGGAGTTTCAGGCCGGAATCAATTTTAAGCCGGCAAAAAAGTCTGCTTGAACCTAGTACTTTGACAGATAAATTTCTAGCCGGTCTCACCGAGACTTCTTCGCCGGTTGGTATCTAAATTTTTTCCGCGCTTTCTTTTTGGTGAAGGTCCAGTTGATGGTGAT
>SXRI01000150.1 GCA_005793615.1 Bdellovibrionales bacterium | reverse complement strand
CCAGAGCGTCAACGACTCGTGCTGTCGCTTTATTATTATGAGGATCTCAACCTCAAAGAAATCGGTAAGGTCTTGCGAGTTACCGAGAGTCGAGTGTCGCAGCTTCATGCGCAGGCGATTTCGCGATTACGAGCGAAGTTAGCCCAGGTTTTCGAAGATCAGGAGCAGGAAGCTTCATAGTAGGTTCTTCCTGCAAAAAATATTATTCGTGGCCTTCCAGGCTGGCGGTGACAGCGGCGCGGATCTTACCAATAAGGCGAGCCTCGAGCTGGCGTACGGCTTCACGTGTGACACCGAAATGTTCGCCGATTTCCTGCAGCGTCAACGGTTCATCCGCAAGTAATCGGGTCTCGAGGATGTAGGTTTCCTTGGTGCTGAGGCTCCCACGAATTTTTTCGAGATTCTCTTTCAACACTGCCAATTCTTCACTGTGGCCCATGGCTTCATCGACCAAAGGCCCTTCGCCCGCCTCGAAATCAAGAAGAGTGGCCACTGACCCACCGCTATTATCGAGCGGTTGACTGAGGCTGACATCGCGGCCGGAAAGCCGCTGTGACATCGTTTGTACTTCCTCTTCAGTCACTCCGAGGCGGCCTGCCAGCAAAGCATGGGTGGGTTCTTGTCCGGATTGGCTGAGAGCTTCGCGCTCTTTCTGGAGTCGGTAAAAGAGCTTTCGCTGATTCTGAGTCGTGCCGATTCGAACCAAGGAGTACTGGCGCATCAAGTACTCTTGGATATAGCCGCGAATCCACCAAACCGCATAGGTGATAAGACGAACCCCCTTGTAGGGATTGAACTCTTTCACTGCATGCATCAAGCCGACATTACCTTCCTGAATGAGGTCAATGAGCTTGGCTCCGAAGCGCGAATATTCTGCAGCTACCTTGACCACAAAGCGCAAGTTGCTGGTAACGAGCAACTCCGCCGCTCGCGGATCGCCAGTTTCGCGATATTTGATGGCGAGTTCTTGTTCTTGCTCTCTTGTCAAAAGCGGGTACTTGCGAATTTCCGCCAGATAAATCGAAACCGGATCGCTCGTTGCAAGTGCCCGGCTAGCGGTTTCTGAAGGTTCGTCCACGATTTCGGGAGTCACGACCTCTTGACTCCCGCGAGTACGCGCGCGTCTGCGGGCTTTTGCTGGTCGTGCCTCGTTGGTTTCCATCTCGCTGTCAGGATCGATTTCGATCGGTGCCATGGACTCAAGTTCGGCGCGTAAAACATCCGGATCCACCAAAAGATCGTCCGAACGTTCACCGCTCACGTCGTCAGAAGAGGGAGTCCGTGCCTCGATGATTTCAGGCGTGATGACTTTGCTGCTCGACTTGCCGCGAGTAGCGGGACGAGCCGGCTTTCGCGGCTTCTTCGACATACCGTCCTCTCGATCGAGACTAGGCTAAAGCCGCGTCGAGTTTCTTTTGCATGGTACTTTGCACAACACCTTTCACGGGCGTTAACAACATGGGTAGAGAGACCTCAATTTCGACGTGCGCCGAAGATCCCTTAGTGACAACCTTGAGATTCGCCTCAAACTTGCTTCCCTTTGCAGTGCCGGAAAAGCTCTTTTCATCAAATTTACAAACATAGCTTGGATCCATTTTCCTCAGATCCTTGTCGTTCTCTAACATCTGACGAATTCTCTTAAAGGTATCTTCGATGGAGTGCTTAGATTGGTTTTCAACTTTTACTTTCGGCATGGTCTCTCCCGACGTTCAGAGTTTGAACATACGCTCGGTCAGCGGTCTCGGCAACTCTGCTGAGCTGTCGGGGGGCTCATTTGCCTGCTAAATTCGCCTCTTTTCCGGGGTGTGTCAAAGAGACGTAAGCACTCTTGTTTCTTGGCAAAAATAGACCAACTCGGTATGTAATGGATAAAAAGGAATCCACGCCATGAAATTTGTCAGTCAATTGAAGCGAACGACTTACTGCGGCCTGCTGCGTGCGTCACACGATGGGCTCGAGGTCAATCTCATGGGTTGGGTCGATACCCGTCGCGACCATGGCGGTTTGGTGTTTATCGACCTTCGCGATCGTGAAGGCGTGGTTCAAGTTGTGCTTGATCCGAACGGCGCTGAGATGAAACAAGCCCATGAGGTGCGCGGTGAGTTCGTGATCGGCGTGCGCGGCAAGGTACAGCGCCGTCCCGATGGCATGAAGAACTCAAAGTTGCCGACGGGTGAGGTTGAGGTGCTGGCGACGCAGTTGGAGATTTTGAGTGAAGCCAAGACGCCCCCCTTTCAAATCAACGACAAAGAAGTCGGTGAAAACTTGCGATTGAAGTATCGCTATCTTGATATTCGCTCGGCCCGGCTCAATGGTCATTTACGTTTGCGCCACGAGATCGTACGTACGGTCCGTGAGACGCTGTCAAACGATGGTTTTATCGAAGTAGAAACTCCGATTCTTTATAAGTCGACACCTGAAGGCGCGCGCGATTATTTGGTTCCGTCCCGGGTCAATCAAGGTACGTTCTATGCTTTGCCACAGAGTCCGCAAACGCTTAAACAGCTTTTAATGATTGGTGGCATGGATCGTTATTTTCAGATCGCGCGTTGTTTCCGCGACGAAGATTTGCGTGCCGATCGTCAACCGGAGTTCTCACAGATCGACATGGAGATGAGTTTTGTCGATCAAGACGACATTATGGCGATCAACGAAAAGCTGGCGCAGACGATTTGGAAGAAATTCCGTGGCATTGATATTGGTCCGATCCCGCGCATGTCGTTCATGGAGGCCATGAATCGCTTCGGTAACGATAAGCCGGATATTCGGTTCGGTTTGGAGCTCCAGGACCTCGGCGAGATTTGCCAAAACACCGGATTCAAAGTTTTTGACGATGTGCTTGCGAAAAAAGGCACGATCAAAGGTATCGGCCTTTCGCAGGGTAAGGACTTTTCGCGTGCGCAGATTGATAAACTTGTCGAACTCGCCAAGAAGGCTGGCGCCAAGGGCTTGGTGTGGATCAAGGTTGACGGCGAGGGTAAACTCACCAGCGCGATCGGTAAGGTTTTACCTGAAGACAAGGTCCGCGAGATTTTCAAACGTCTTTGCCCTGAGGGTAAAGGTACTGCCTTTGTTGTTGCCGATTCCTTCGAAGTCACGTGTGCTGCGCTTGCGGGCTTGAGGCTTCATCTCGGACACGAGATGAAATTGATCGACGAGAACAAAGATGCCTTCTTGTGGGTAGTGGATTTCCCTCTCTTTGAGTACGATGTCGAGAACAAGCGCTGGGCAGCCCGCCATCATCCGTTTACGTCGCCGCAAAACCAGTACATCGAGGATTTAAAGACCGGAAACGAAGCGCGCTTCGGCGAAATGCTCGCCAAGGCTTACGACTTGGTCTGTAACGGTCACGAGATCGGTGGTGGCAGCGTACGGATTCACCGTTCTGACACCCAAGCTGGAATGTTCAAGGCCCTCGGTCTTTCGATGGAAGAAGCGCATGAAAAATTCGGCTTCTTTATGGAGGCTTTGCAGTACGGCACACCTCCACATGCTGGGATCGCCTGGGGAGTGGATCGTCTGGTGATGATCATTGCGCGCACGGATGCAATTCGCGATGTCATCGCCTTTCCGAAAACCGCAAAAGCGACGGATCTTATGTCCGAAGCGCCGAATGCGGTCTCACGGGATCAGTTGATCGAGCTTGGCATTCGCCTGGCGCCGTCGGTTGAAGCTGGCGCGGCACGCTGATCGCCCTTAGCTGATCTCCTTACCTTTGCGGCCAAATCTTAGACGTTGGTCGCGTACATTCTCATTTTGAGATGCCGATATGTAGCATGGAGACCAGAAAGGTCTGCAAAGAATCTACAGGAGGTAGGTATGGAGAAGATCAGCGGCATTATCCCCAGTTCCCCGCGTGTGGCATCGGTGGATCTGAAAGAAGCAGCACCAGTTCGCCCCGGCACTCCGGCGTTTGGGCGTCCCGAAAGTGTTTCTGCTCTCAAGGCGGCGACGCGTGAAATGGGATTGGCGACAGCGCAGAAAGCCATGAACAGCAAACAAGAGCTCACTGACTGGCGTACCAAAGACTCCAAGCAGGCGGTGATTGCGGCCGAGTTGAGTAGTAAGTTTTTTGTGAAAAACCAAAAATCCGCGCCGCCTATGCAGGCGTCGGAACCGCCGCCACTCAATACCAACGCCCTGCTGGCGACGGCGAGCGAAGTGGCTTCACGCCCGTCGGGATTTAAAACCGATAACACAGGTTCGTTGCGAGCCGCTCAAGATCGTTTTTCCGCGCCATTGGGTCTCGACGAAATTGAGGAGTTCGAAGAAGCACCGGGACTGGATCAGCCCGATGGTCTTTACCCCAAAGGATCCTTCATCGATCGGACCGCGTGACGTCGATTAGACCACTCGTTCTATGAGAAATCCGATTTCTTCAAGAGAAGCGATTCGATAAATTCCATCGAGTTGGCGGGCTCCGTCTTTTGTTCGTCCGACGACGACAATGGCCTGCAGACTAAGCCAGATCAATGTTCGCACGGCTTGAAGACTCCACTGAGGAGCTCCCAGCTGGATCAACATTTCCAGGCGCAGCAGTGCTTGCCGCGAAGATTCGGCATGTAAAGTTCCCATGCATCCTGAGTGCCCGGTTGCAAAAGCCATCAAAAGATCTTTAGCTTCGCCGCCACGAATTTCTCCCATGACGATACGATCGGGGCGCATACGTAATGTTTGGCGAAGAAGTTCAGATTGATCAATTTCACGCAGTAGACCCTGAGAATCCCGTCTGGTGATTAGTTTAGTGCTGATATTGTTGGGGGTGTTGAGTTCGCAGGTGTCTTCAATGATCACCGTGCGTTCACTCGGCCTTAGTTCATTCAAACACGCGTTCAGTACCGAGGTTTTTCCGGAGCCGGTACCGCCGATGACGAGAAAGTTCTTCTTAGTAGTGACGAGTTCTTTGAGTGCCTCGATCGCCGGCTCGGTCGCCCATTGGCGCTCGCTGAGGGCCGCCAGAGTCCATGGAGATGGCGGATGGCGGCGCAAGGTGAGAACGGTTTGGTCGCCTGACGCAGGTGGAATAATCAAGTGAACGCGACAGTCGCGCCACTTGCCATCGGCAAAGGGACAATCGAGATTCGCCTGGATATTGGCCTCCCGGCTCAAGCGAGAGATAAAATTACGATAGGTGAGTTCACTTAGGAATACATCATGATGACGATCGAGTTGGCCCGAGCGTTCAAACCAAATCGAATCGCCGCCGTTGACGATGATCTCGGTGATTTTCGGGTCAGAGAAAAGTACTTCAAGCGGGCCGGCATGAAAATACTCGTCTTCGATTCGTTTACGCAAAGTTGGTTCAGTTGAACCACAGATCCTGTTAACCAGGCGTCGGACGGCAGTGTCGCCATCGGAGATCTGTGCTTCTGCCGACGGCAGGGTCGTGGGATCAGTGGGAGGAAGAAGCCCAAGTTCATCATTAATGCGACTGTTCAGCGCCAGGAGTGCCTCGTGATTTGCGGACAACATCAATTT
>SXRI01000149.1 GCA_005793615.1 Bdellovibrionales bacterium | reverse complement strand
GTAAAGGGTGTGACCGACTTTTTGCAGGGCATCCTTATTACCGACGTTGACGAGCGACAATCGACCGACACTTTGCACGCCATCAAAAATCTCGCCATTCGATGAGATGCTGACATTGGCATTCTGTAATCTTATTTCACGTGTCGCCGGATCCTGCCCGGCGCCACCGTCGCGCAGGACGGGAAGTCCCTGTTTCGTCACCAAGCGACCATCACCATCAATGTTAAATGCCCCGACGCGAGTCAGGCGCACGCCATCGGGAGTGCGGACTTCGAAAAAACCCTCGCCTTCGATGGCGACATCAAGTGGATTTCCCGTCTTCTTCAGATCACCTTGCGCGAAATCAGTAAAGGTTCCTTGTGCATCGACGTAGGATTTATCGCCGCCCTGCATGTCGTAAAATGATTCTATCGAGGCGGGAATTCGGGGCACGGTGATTGTTCCCGGTTCCTTTTCGTAACTCGTCAGATATTCACGAAACAGCTGGCTGTCTCGTTTAAAGGCCGGAGTGTTCACGTTCGCCATATTGTTGGCAATCGTGTCGAGCCTCTGGTTTTGGGCCATTGCTCCACTCAGTGCGGTGTAGATTCCTTTACTCACCTAGATCCCCTCCAACCAAGTTTAACTTTCGAAGGAGCAAACTCGATGCCACCGAGATCCCACAGAGAGACCACTGCCACACGCACCCGACCGGCCCGAAGTCCACGGACCGCGACCAACAAAGAGATTTCATTCACGGGACCGCGCTTTAAATGAATTGGACTTAATTTTGTGCGCGCTTCGACCGAGAGCGCGATGCAATCTTGACTTCAGTCGTAGGCTCAGCACGCTGAATTCCAATTATCATTTCTGGCACAAAAGACCTGCTGAGCCGTCAATCCACTGACGGCAGCGTCAAGCACGTGGCATTTCTCTACTGGCCTCGACGGTAAAAATACCTAGCTCTACAATCAATAAATGATGAACTCGAAAGCTCTGACTGGCCTCATACTATTGGTTATTGCAATCATCGCTGCCGGCTGCAGCACGATGACTCAACAGAGCTCTGCCACGAAATCGGTTCGTCCCCATCGCTCGACACCGCAGCAGCTCGAGATTCAAAACGAACTTGTTACGCTCGAACAGACAATATCCACTCCTCCTGCTGCCGAGGCCGCTCCTTCAAATGTCATAGCCCTTCCGCCTGAGCCGCTTAAAAAGCTCAAGGCTCTTGAAGTCTCAGGAATTGAGCTCTCAAAACCACATGACACTCCTCTTATCTTTGACCTTCCAGTGACTTATAATGAACGGGTGCGCGGCTGGATTCGTTACTTCCAAACGGACGGGCGCGCTACCTTTCGCCACTGGCTGCAACGTTCGTCGCGTTTTCTTCCCTTTGTTCAGTACGAACTTTCACGTGCGGGTCTGCCATTGGATCTCGCTTACGTAGCGATGATTGAAAGCGGTTTTGCTCCGCACGCCACCAGCCCAGCGGGCGCCAAGGGCATGTGGCAGTTTATTCCTGAAACTGGACGTCGATATGGGTTACGCATCGACTGGTGGATTGACGAACGCAAGGACTTTCACAAATCGACCCTTGCCGCCATTCGCTATATGAGTGACCTCTACCAGCAATTCAACTCTTGGTATTTAGTCGCCGCCAGTTACAACATGGGTGAGAATGGCGTACGTCGTTTGATTCAACGGCATCGCACGACCAATTTTTGGGAACTTGCGGAAAAAGGCGCGCTACCGTTGGAAACCCGCGACTATCTGCCGAAGATCATCGCCGCCATGTTGATTTCCAAAGCTCCCGCGTTGTATGGATTCCGTGAACTTGAATACCAAATGCCTCTATCGTTTGAGTCGATCACTGTTCCTGGCGGAACCGATATTCCCAACCTGGCCACCTACCTCGGCGTCAGCGAACGCTACCTCAAGGACCTCAATCCAGAGCTGCTGAAGGCGCTCATCCCGATGAGTGTTCGCCGGCACAAGATTCGCGTTCCGAAGGGCTCTATGCTCGCCGTCAGCGAGTTCATTCGACTGCAGGCACGAAATGATGAAGTTCGCCCTGTTATTTGGTGATCTGTCATGGCGAATAAGACGGCAAAAATACCCAACAAGCTGATCGTACAAAAATACGGCGGTAGCTCTCTTGCTGAGCCCCAACAGATTCGCGATATCGCTGATCGTATCGCGACCCTTCACCATCAAGGATATGCACTGATCATCGTTGTCAGCGCGATGGGAAAAACGACCGATCAACTCGTCGAACTTGCTTACCGAGTCAGCTCTCAACCCAATCGTCGCGAGCTTGATATGTTACTCACCACTGGCGAGCGCATCAGCATGTCTCTGGTGAGCATGGCACTCAATGATCGCCGCTGTCCGGCCATCAGTTTTACAGGCAGTCAGGCCGGTGTCCTCACCGACGAACTTCATTCCAACGCGCGAATCATGGATATCAAACCGACACGGGTTGAGACCGAGCTCGGGCACAATCATGTCGTGGTTCTCGCCGGCTTTCAGGGCGTCAGTCCCCGAAGCAAAGAGGTCACGACATTAGGACGCGGAGGTTCCGATACCACCGCCGTCGCCATGGCTGCAGTATTCAAGGCCGAATGTTGTGAAATACGTAAAGACGTAGATGGTGTCTACTCCGGCGACCCTCGCATTCATCAAGGCGCCGTCCATTTGCCGAACCTCAATTATCAAACACTGCTCGATATGACTTTCTGGGGAGCCAAGGTCTTGCACTATCGCAGTGTCGAACTTGCGAGTTTGCTTGGTATTCCCCTCCTCATTGCTCTTGCTCACGGTGAAGGTCGATCCACGAAAATTAACGGAGACGTGCCTATGTTTGAACAAGCCCGCATTCTCTCGGTGAATTCACACGCGAATGTTCGCCGTCTCAGCGTCACCCGCGCACCGAATCTAAGTGATGCCTTTCAGGAAGTCGCCCGCCTCCTTAAGGACTCCGACCTGCCTTTGCCACAGTTTCTTGATGCCGAACTCGTCGTTCTAGGTGGCGTGAATCAAGTGAACATTTTGATCACCGCCCCAGTAGAAACACTGACCGCCATTTCTCAGATCTGTAAAGGACACGGGCGTGTCACCTTCGAAGCGCACGAATTTTCATCCGTAACTGCCACCTGCCAGGGCGCCTTCGCCTCGCCGCTACCGGGTGAAATCGCAAGCGAGCTCTCACGTCATGGTATTGCGACCTATAAGATGATCTTTGGCGCCATGAGCTTAACCGCCATCGTCGACCTCCAAAACCACAAAACCGCCCTTGAGGTCATGCATAACCTACGCCCGCCGTCGTAATGCGTAGATCGCCCGTTCGACTCGAGTCATCGGCTCCATTTCGTTGCGCAGTTCTTCTTCAACTTCAAACACTTAGCGTCGACGCCCCCACAAACCATGAATAGCCGAAGCCTGGTCAATTAGCGGCAGCCACGCACCAGACTTCAAACTTAGGAAAATAGAATTTACAAAAATCGATAGTCTGGTCCGAAATCCGAACGCGGCAATGAAATATCTATCCAAAACTATTAAAGTTATACACATCTCTAGGACCGATGCTGAGATCGGTTTATATTCTGCGTTATTCTCTCGCACGTTATCAAACAAAGGAAAGTCATGACGAAGATGAATGCTCTCACAGCCTCGCTGCTCGTGATCAACTTGCAGTCAGCAGCGTTCGCTGCTGAGCCTAAGCAAGATTCCGCATCGATCGCGGAGAAGCGTAAAACCGTACCTCTGAGTATTCTTAAAAAGCTCAACATCGTTGTCAAAGACCCAGCCACAAACGAATGGGTCCTCGATATCGACAAGCTCAAAGGGGAACTGACAATGCAAAAGACTCCGTTTGACCTCCACGGCATCTTCGAAGAAGCGCCGGCCTTTGATGGCGAGGCCTCCGGCAACTGGTAAATATGGGCGTGACCTTGGAACATCCATTGTTGAGATTCCTCAACAAAGATCGCGGTCCAATCGTTAAGATCACTACGGCTCGTCGTGAAATTGAACGCGGCGGGCCTTTTTTTTACTCGACGGCACGGCTTTCCTCCACGATTGCCGACGGTTTTCGAGACGGTGACGTACTCGCGTTTGGTGGCGGAGGATGGAGCCTCGATCGCCAGGTTTCCCAGGAAAAAGCGATTGTAGAGGCGGTAGAGCGATGGGCATTTCTCCACTATCTCCATCACTCACCAGAAATCGCTGGTCTTCAATTTGACTCCACATCAAATGGGTTTGCCGCGATTCCCAAGGCGTTCGGGATGAATTTTGCGATGGACCATGCATTTTGTGAGGCGACGGAACGGTTTTTATTAAATCGTTTTTGGTTAAGTCGTGACCTCGCCCTTGAGCGAATCCCAATCGAGACAGCTAGCCTTGAGGTCCGCTCATTGATGAAGACACAGAATGCGTCGTTCGAGCTCTGGCGGACAACGCTCGATGGCTCCTCGCCTGTGACTCCGAATCGTGGCCCCTTAACTTTCGTGCTTGCTCTTGGCTGGCGGTCTTCCGGCGGGGTTGTTCCTGGCTCGGCCTGCGGCCATGGTCTGGTTGAAGTTACCGACCGCGCAATCCTTGAAGCTATTACGCATGTAAACGCAGTTCGGCGGATCGAAGAAGGCTCGATAGCGGTCGGCGAAACGGTAACTGATCGGCGCTTGGTTTTCTTCGCGAACAATGGCGAGTCCGTGAGAGAAGCATTGGCCGAGTGTTCAAAAAGCAATCAAGCCGCACCCCGCCCGAAAGTCTTGATCGCCGCCGCGCTCCCGGGCCCCTGGGAGCCGGAGGTTTTGGTTACGCGAGTCGTTGTCGCTGACTCGCCGCCGATCATAGAGGGTGATGAAAAAAGATTTCTGATTTAAGATTGAAGCATGCGGTTTATTTCACTTCTTCTAGCAGTTTCGCTTGGTTTTCCGATGGAGTTAAACGCAATGGAGCTTAAGCCTCTTAAATATTGGTTTTGGTGGCCGATACGCACCTACGATCCCTTCGAAGCGGATACTCCACCGGTCATGCAAGCCGCGCGAAATATCTATGCCACACTCGTCTCGGACTTTATCGACGGCAAGCCCCAAGGCTTGATTGCGAAGGAGTGGCAAGTTAGCGAAAACGGAAAAATCTGGCGCTTTTTTCTTAGGAAAGACCTGAAGTTCGAAGACGGTACGCCGATCACTGGTGAGATCGTCCTGTTGAATTTTAAACGGATGCTGTGGCTGACCCGGAATGAAGGTTTAGTCCTGAATTCTCTTCTGCCCGAGGTCACGCACTGGAAGTCCATGCACGAACCGAGCAAAGTCGTCAGACTTGAAAACAGTAACGAACTCGTTTTCGAATTCGTCCGCAGACCTATCAGCCTTTTTGAAGCAATCAGCCAGCCCATTTATGGAGTAGCACACCCTAAATTCTTCGACGACTCCGGCCGTTGGAAAGATCCTTTAAAGACTCTTTCTTCGGGCCAATATGCAATTTCTGACCGCGGACCAAATTTCGTTAGGCTCAAATCGCGCGACGTGTACTCGTCGGTCGATCATGCTCCTAAACAAGTGGAAATCATGTGGCCATTAACGGCTTCTGACTCTGTGGTTAAAGCAATTGAGGAAAGTCGTGCCGATCTCACCGTCGAACACAGCTTTGCCCTGGGCCGAGAGACACTGAGCAAACTCGAGAAGTCGGGCGTAAAATACGTTATGGAACCCCCGGTGCGAATGCACTTTGTGCATCTAAACCACAAGCGTGGAGCCTTCAAAGATCAGGCTATACGCCAGGATTTTCGCGATTTGTTCCTGAGAAGATTAAGCTCCAGTACGGATTTCTTAAGTTCGGGAATCACGGTTGATGCGTCCTTTATTCCGAAAGGCGGCGTTGGCTACAAAAAGTTCGACCTTCAAGAATACAAGGCAAAAACTCGACACGAGAAGAGCTCTGTCGACGTATTGATTTACCCGTTTTCAGCTGACCCGAAAATCCAGAGCTCGATTGAGTCGTGCCTACTCTCATCACTCAAGGACCTCGGGCTGACACCGAACATTGTACGTTACACTGAACGGTCAGAGGCGTTTAATCGCATGAAAAATGGCGAATTCGACGTGATTGTACGTGGCACCGGTGTTCTCGTAAATAATCCTTATGGAGATCTGCGAATGATGTTTCTTAGCGCGGTGGGCGCTAATATTCCCGATCCGAGCGGAAAGGTCCCTGGTTTGATCGCGCAAGCCGAAGATGAATCAGACGCCGCGAAACGCGCGGCTTATGTTGCCAGCATCAACGAAGGGATGTTTCGAGACGCTGCAATAATAACGTTCGCTCATTCTGGTCTTCTTTACCTCCATCGTGGCAACGTTAATTTCACTAGATACAACCTGTTTGCTGATCCGATCGAGTTCAGGGCCGTCGGCTGGATGCCATAGGACTCATATGACGGGTACGCGCCAGGCGATTCTGATTTTTTTCACAGCCGTGTTATTGATGCTGACTGCCTCGGCAATCGGCGGCCAAGTTCTCTGGCGTGCTCTTACCGAGTATCATGCCGAGCATGTCGGCAAGCAAATCGTCTCAACGCTTTACCGCGAGGCAGCCGAGGGCAACCTCTTTGGCGTAACGGCCGCATTGGGTAGGCTACAAATGTCGGGCGTTGTCTCGGACGTCGCTCTCGTCCGCCTTGGCGCCACTCAACCCGATTGGGTTTATGCCACAAACGCCGAGTTGAAGATCTCCATTCCAACCGCGAAAGTATTGATAGAATCCTGCGGGAGTCCGCGCGGACAAACCCAGATTGTTTCTGACGACAAAATACGGTTTTTCGTGGAGCTTTCAAGTCCAGCAAACTCTCATGAGAAGGCGTGTGTCGTGGCGGAGACCACAATTGGGCCGGAGTTACTCCGTCTTAAATCCTTGGTGTGGCTAGTGTTCGGAGTTTTAGCTACTGCAAGTATCGCCGCTGTTACTTTTCTTCTCTATCGAATGGGCGCGCAGAAAGTAAAAATCGAACGGGCTTCGACGAAACTGCAGCTTGAGACCGCGCAGGCGTTGGCGGAATTAGCATCTCAAGTTTCACATGACATTCGCTCGCCGCTATCGGCATTAAACATGGTTTTAGGCTCCCTTGATGGTATCGCCGAAGAAAAGCGGCTAATCATACGGAACGCGACCCAAAGGATTAACGACATCGCCAACAACCTTCTTCAGCGAAGTAAAAAACCGCAATTAGCGGAAAATACTGCGGTTCATACTGTTGCATCGCCTCGCGTGACACCAGAGCCTTTGATGCTCGTGGCTTTGCTTGACACCATCGTCAGCGAGAAACGCCTGCAATATCGCGATCGCATGGGGATCGACATTCATGCAGATCTTCGCAGCGGGTATGGCATTTTCGTGAACGTAGCTGGTTCTGAACTCGCCCGCGCAATCTCCAACTTGGTCAACAACTCGGTAGAGGCATTCGAGGAATCTGGAAACATCGTAATTAGTGTCGCTCGTGTGGACTCAACGGCGACCATTACTGTCGCCGACAATGGCAAGGGAATTCCGGCTGAAGTGCTGGCTCGCCTCGGCGACCGCGGTCTTTCACATGGAAAATCCGCCATGGAGAGCGGGACTGGTCTTGGATTTTATCACGCTCGATCGGTCGTCGAGGCCGGCGGCGGTCGAGTCGCCGTCGAATCAAGGGTCGGTAATGGCACGACCGTCACCTTCTCTCTTCCGATCGTTCCAGCGCCTTCCTGGTTCGTTGAAAAATTGATTCTACCAGCAGGTTCGAAATTGATTTCGGCCGACGACGACCAGACTATTCATCAGGTGTGGCGAGAGCGGCTCACTGGTTTACCTGGTAACGGAGTTGAACATATAATGTTTAGTTCGGCAACAGCACTTGATGAGTTCGCGAGATCGCCAGAGGCAGCGAATGCTATTTTCTTGATCGACTATGAGTTCATCGGTCAGAGACTAACGGGACTCGATGTGATCGATCAAACGGGCATCGCCAGCCGTTCCATCCTGGTGACGTCGCGATACGATGAACGTTATGTACGCTCGCGCGCAGAAGCGCTGGGTGTATGGATTTTACCGAAGGCATTGGCGCCGATAGTCCCAATTGAGAAAACGGCGCCAAAAGTACGCTATCACGCCATCGTGATAGATGATGATGTAGCCATCATCCTTGCTGCGTGGAATATTGCAGCGAAAGAAAGCGGACGGAACGTCGCATGCTTCGCCGATTCCGATCAGTTCTTTAGACAATGTGAAGAGTTCGACAAGATGACGCCTCTCTACATCGACGTTTGCCTTGCCAACGGCGTACGTGGTGAAAAAGTAGCCGAGCAAGCGATGATTCGAGGTTTCACAAACGTGTACTTGGCGACGGGACATGAGCCGACCGATGTCGCAGCGCCTTTAGGCTTGCGAGGAATCGTCGGAAAGGATCCGGTCTTCTGAGCTGCATGCACCGAGAATGGATTTGTAAACAGATTGTTGACGACGCGTGCCCAAAAACAGCTCAAATCAGTTCAACTCAAATTCGTGGGCAAACTCTCGCATTTCTCACGGCTGTCCGGAGAAATTTCATATAGTCGCAGCCGTGTAGGTCTTGATTAGAGCCG
>SXRI01000148.1 GCA_005793615.1 Bdellovibrionales bacterium | reverse complement strand
CCGCCTCGAGTGCCTCCCGGAGCACTCTGGTCAAGCCGATGGATTCGAGAGCGAGCGAGGCGATAAAAACGACACGGGCGCGAGCAAGGCAGAGTCGCTCGGCTTCGCTGTTTAACGGTCCTGTTAATAGAACCCGCGGTCCCACTCCAGCAGAGTTGAAGGTCTCCATCAGTTTATGGCGCGTGCGTTGAGCGGTTCGACCCCAGCCACCGCCAAGAACAACCAACGCTTCAGGATGCTCAAGCAGAAACCTGGTAAGTGCTTGAAACAGGGCTTGCGGATCGCGATGTTCGGCGACATCTCCAGGGACAAAAATGAGGTCGGTGTCGAAGGCCGCAGTCAGAAAGGTACTCAAAGTTTCAGAGACGAGATTTTGAGTTTCAGAGTTCAGATTGTGGCGCGAAACGATCGGGATTGGCAAAGTATGAATCTGTGAGTGTCGCGGTAAAGATTTTTTAGAACGGTTAAGTGAGGTCAGGAAGTCCGCTAGAAGCTCACGTTGTGGCTCGTTTGAAACAGTGATGGCATCGCTGGCGGTTAAGAGCCAGCGATGTGAGCTGAGATCGCGATCCAAAAAATCATAGAGTGAAGAGACAATCGCTGGTCGGCCGAGCAGGTGTCCCATGGCCGGCAGTAACGACATGGCTCGCCGTGCCTCCGCTCGCGGTTGAATGAGATGAAGAACCTCGGGCCGAAACTCCATCATAAGCGGCAGGAGGCGCGGAATTTCGAGCCAGCTCCAGCTGCGAAAGGGGCGTAGGACTTCGATCCGCGGATGACGAGGGGGCAGTTGCGCGCCTTCAACATAGGTGGAGTAGATTCGAATCTCGTGGCCTTGATCAGCGAGTGAATGCATCAGGTCGTACGCAAAACCTGAGATCGGATCGTCGTCCGGCGGTAGGCGTTCGGTGAAAAAGGCGATTCGTGCCATGGAAATCTAGTTCTCGAGAAGTACGGTTATTCGATCGAGAATCTTCTTATTCGCGTCCGGGATTGGTAAAGATCTGAGTTCTTGAGGCTCTACCCAGCGAAGATCCATGTGGTGAACCGCTTTCACCTCACCCTTCCAGAAATGAACATCGTAGAAAATGATCATGATTCCGGTATCGCCGAAAAAATGCGTGCTGGCGAGTTTGAGGGTGCCGATGTCGGCTTCGATCGCCAACTCTTCTCGGAGCTCGCGTGCCAGTGCCTCTTCGGGCAATTCGCCACGTTCGATCTTGCCACCGGGAAATTCCCACTGACCAGCGAGTGAATGGCCCAATGGTCGCTGGCCCACAAGTACCTTGCTGCCCTTACGTATCAAGGCAGTAACAACTGGTATCCATGTGGGGCGTTTTAATGACATTCGATGTCGCTCCGATATCGATCTGGCTACGGCAATTTGGCCACGTCAATCTGGCCACATAGTCTTGCACACGGACCAGGTCCTTGCGACCACTTTTTTTTCCGCTTCGGACTCGGCTCTTTGTTTCCTTTTGAGGGTTAGCGACAGAGTGTTTAGTGGGGTGCTGTCTGTTTACATTGGGAGGAGGATGCTTGCTGTGTCATATGTCGCGCCACGTGACAAAAGAACTGCGGACCTTCGTAGATGAGCGCGGCATACACTTGCACTAGATCGGCTCCAAGCGCGAGGCGTTCGCTTACGTCTTCAGGCGTCATGACTCCGCCTGCAGAGACTATCATTTTTTCTTCGCGGTAAGGCGCGGCTGCCAAAAGCAGTTTCTGCAGAACCTGTTTGGAGCGTTCAGCCAAGGGGCGTCCTGAAACGCCGCCTTCCGGGGGAAAGGGCGAGCCTTGTTCGCGGCTCAAGGTGGTGTTGGTCGCGATCCAGCCATCGATTCCCAATTCACCCGATACGGCGACGATGCGATGAAGGTCTTCGTCGAGAAGATCAGGGCTTAATTTGAGAAGAAGTGGCAACTTGCGTCCGTTCAGTTTTGCCTTCTGTCGATTGCGCGCCTCGAGGATCGAACCCAAAAAGGGGCGAAAGACTTCGGTACGGAAAAGATCACGCAAGCCCGAGGTATTGGGCGAGCTGATGTTGACCACAAAAGCATCAGCAGCGAAGGCCAGGCGATCGATGCACTCGATGTAATCGCGTTCCGCGTTTTGATTACCGGTCGTGCGATTCTTACCGATGTTAATAAATAGCGGCGTCAGGTGTTCCTGAGGAAGCTGTCGAAGTGTCTCCGCGACAGCTTCGGCCCCTTTACCCGGAAACCCCATTCGATTCCAAACCGCCTGTGCCGAGCAATCGCGATCGATGATTCGGCCTTCGTTGGGGCCTTGTGGTTGAGGAGTGACGGTACCGATCTCTAAAAAACCAGGGCCGAACGTCCACCATGCTTGAACAAGGCTACCATCTTTATCTACCCCGCCTGCAGTACCCAGGCGGTTCTTAAATTTGAGACCCTGCCATTCATGCGATTGCCATTCGTATACCTTCGGCTTGCGAAACGCCGCGAGAGCATGCAAGCCGATGGGCGCGAGATCATGGGCTATCTTCGGAGACAAAAGCAACCACGGTTTCAGAGCAATCATCGAAGTCCTCATCGAGGATAGAGTCCTCTGAGGAGCATCGCGCGCTCAAGACGGCGAACCGCTTGTCCCATAGCGGCGGTACGCATATCGACCTTTTTTTCCTGCTGGAGTTCCCAGACTTTATCGAAGGCACCGGTGATGATGAGTTTCATTTTGGCGTTCACTTCATCTTCGGTCCAGAAGTAGTGTTGCAGACCTTGTACCCACTCGAAGTACGAAACAATCACACCGCCGCCGTTGGCGAGAATATCGGGAACGACCATCACGCCGCGTTCATGCAGGATCTTCGATGCGTCGTTGGTGCAGGGGCCGTTAGCGCCTTCAATCACGAATTTGGCTTGGATCTGTGAAGCATTCTCGGCGGTGATCACGTTCTCCATTGCGCAGGGAGCGAGAACGTCGCACTTTAAAGTGAGCAATTGTTCATTGCTGATGTGTTCGACGTTTGCAAAGCCCTTGACCACTTTGTTTTCGCTTACGTACTTGATGACCTCGGGGATATTGAGCCCCTTAGGGTCGAAAATGCCGCCACTGACGTCGCTCACCGCCAGGACTTTTGCGCCACGCTGATGAGCATAAAGAGCCCCATGTTGACCGACATTGCCGAACCCCTGGAAGACGATGCTGGTTCCTGAGATCTGCTGCTTTTGGGTGGCAAGCGCTTTCTCGGTAGTGAAAACAACGCCCAGGCCAGTGGCGCCCGCTCGCCCAAGAGAACCGCCGATTTCGACAGGCTTACCTGTCACGACGCCAGGTTGTGAATAACCAACCTCTTGTGAGTAAGTATCCATGATCCACGCCATTGTCTGCGGATCAGTGCCCATGTCAGGAGCCGGAATGTCGACCGATGGGCCAATCGAATGACCGAGTTCAGAGGTGAACCGGCGGGTAAGGTTTTGTTTTTCCGTGCGCGACAAAAGCGTGGGATCGACACGCACGCCACCCTTGCCGCCGCCCAAGGGAAGATTAAGCAGCGAACATTTGAAAGTCATGAGTGTTGCCAAGGCCGCCACTTCTGAAAGCGTGACGTCTTGATGATAGCGGAAGCCACCCTTGAATGGGCCGAGGGTGGAGCTGTGTTGAACGCGATAACCGGTGAAGACCTTGACGGTGTAGTCGTCCATCCGTACCGGCACGCTGACTATGATCGAGCGTTTCGGGCGCTTGAGCCGCTCAAGGACGTTGGGGTCACAGTTGACCAACGACGCGGCACTTTCGAGAATTTTTATCGTGTTTTTAAATAACTCGCCTTCAGAGAAATCCATACCATTGATCCCTTCGATCCCTTTGGGAAAACTTCTTTCAGATCGATCAACACATTCGATCGCTTAATCAAACCTAGAGTGCCTATTACACCCTCGGAACACTCGCTTTTCAAGGAATTGCTTTGCGAGCGGGTTTCTATTATCTTGACCAGAGAAATAAGCCAAACGAATCCGCCAATTGATTCGTTGCGAATTCATTCGGCGGATCACCTAGTTGATTTAATCCTTGTTTTAAGGGAGCCCCCGATGCCCACATCTCCACGGCGAAGACAGATGAAGGAATATGCACCGTATATTTTGCAGCATATCCAAGACCTCAAGGGTCGTGAGGTCCTGGTGATCGGCGACGTCGGGCTCGATGAGTATGTCTTGGGGCAGGTGCGGCGGATAAGTCCCGAGGCTCCCGTTCCCGTAGTCGAGGTCGAAACCGAAGAGCATCGACTAGGACTTTCGGCTAACGTTGCGCAGAATATTGCGAGCCTTGGTGGCATTCCGCGCCTGGTGGCTGTAGTGGGTCAGGATGGTGCGGCTGATCAGTTACGCAACTTGCTTTCCAAGGCAGGTGCGACGCCTGAGCACTTGGTAGTCGATAGCTCGCGGCCGACAACGCGAAAGCTGCGGGTGATGGTTCAAAATCATCACATCGTTCGCGTCGATTACGAGCAGCGACAGTTTCTCAGCCAGTCAGTTGAGGACGCGATTCTCGCGCAAGTTAAAGCCTTGGTGCCTAAGGTCGTTGCAGTCATTATTCAAGATTATGCCAAAGGCGTAATCAGTGAACGATTGGTGCGGGAAATTGTGGTTTTGGCGAAAGCTCATCACAAGCGAGTTCTGACTGATCCGAATCGCACGACTCCGGTTGAAACCTATCGCGGTGTTGATTTGATGACGCCCAACTATGATGAGGCTGTGGCCCTTTCCGGCATTGCCGACAACGATCTCCGTAAGGATCTCGATGCGGTTGATCGCAGAGGTAAAACACTCATGCAGGCCGTAGGCAGTGAACAGATGGTGATCACGCTCGGCAAAGACGGCATGCGAATTTTTGAAAACGGTCAAGTCGTTGAGGTCCCCACCAATGCCAAACAGGTCTATGACGTTACCGGTGCGGG
>SXRI01000147.1 GCA_005793615.1 Bdellovibrionales bacterium | reverse complement strand
CGGGTTCCGGCAACGATGCGGCATGGTTCGCCGAGCAAGGGCATATCGTAACAGCGATCGATTTCAGCGAAGAGGCGATCACGCGCGCTAAAGCCAAGTATGGTCACATTCCAAACCTTAAGTTTCTGCAAGCGGATGTGTTCAATTTGCCGGCCGAGATGCACGGCAGCTTTGATATCGTTTTTGAACACACTCTTTATTGCGCCATTACCCCTAGCCGCCGCACCGAATTGGTCAGCGTGTGGCGTAAACTTCTGACAGATCAGGGATACTTGATGGGCGTGTTTTTCGCTTTCGATAAACCCCATGGCCCACCATTCGGCGGCAGCGAATGGGAACTTCGCGCCCGCCTCAACAAGCGTTTTCAGCCGCTCTATTGGACTCGCCTTCGCGATTCGCGTCCCAATCGCCTCGGACACGAGGTGTTTATCTACGCGCAAAAAGTTGCCATACTCTAGGCGAGAGTTTTCCTGCGAGGAAGCCGCTCCCTACAAAAGCGCCCTACTTAGTGGTTAATTAATTGTTTTTAGTAACCTTTTTATAAGATTCCCCGTATTGCATTGCCACCAATGCCGCAGTGCGACTATAACTGTCACTTATGAAAGTCGCAATAATTATCACTTTGAATTCCGCCTCAGAAAAGCAGAAGACTGTCGCTGGTTGAGAGGGGAGCTTGTGACCAATCCATGCGTACGTTTTGCAGCGAGCTTCTTGGCAATTCTCCTGAGCGGATTTGTGGGTCTGACGGGCTGTTCGCCAGCGCCCAACCATGCAGCAGTTGAAGCGGGTCGCTTTCATACCTCAGGTATCATCGGTGGCAAAAGAGCTGACGGTAGTGAACCCTTTTCCAAAACCATCGTAGCTCTTTTCGATACCCAACGCGGCATGCTCTGCACGGCTTCCATTCTGTCAGATTCGATGTTGCTCACTGCTGCTCATTGCTTCACGGGACCCACCAATTCGTGGCGAATAATTTTTGGCACCGACATTCGCGCCGAAGGACGTATCATGCGTCCGATTGTTTCTTATCAAACCTCACCGATGTGGCCAGTTCGCGGCGACGAACCCGTTAATTCCGGCGACATTGCAGTGGTTCATTTCGAAGGTGGCTTACCTGAGGGGTATCGGCCGGCGCCGATTCTCGAAGATACGTCAGTTTTAACAGCGAACTCCATCGTCATGCTCGCCGGCTATGGAGTTGAAGATGGCGTGCAACGCACGGGATCTGGACTCTTGCGCTTTGTTGAAACCACGCTCATCGACCCCAAATACAGCGAAACAGAAATGTCGATTGATCAATCAAAGGGCAGAGGCGCATGCCATGGCGATTCCGGCGGCCCGGCCTACGTGAAGGTTGGTGAAACCTGGATGCTCTGGGGTATTACGAACCATGGCATCAATGACACCAAAGACGATTGCTCCACAAGCGCGTCATATGCTTTGATTCCGTTTTACAAAAATTGGATAGCGAAAACGGTTAAGATCCTGTCTGGCAAGGGGAAAGGTCAGGATCTAGTTATCGCTGATCGCAATTGAAATTAGATTTTTTCCAGTTCGTTCGAGGGGGGCGCTGGTTTCGGAGGGGGAAGAGCGTCCCCCCTTTTTTTGCCCCCTTTTTTTGACTGTCATGCCAAGGTCTGAACCAGTTTTTTCGGGACAAGATTCTTCTCATCTAACCATTTCTTATTTAAGAGCCGCGAAGAGTATCTGGTGCCCGAGTCACACAAAACCGTAACAATCGTTTTGCCAGAGCCCGAATTGTCCTGCGCCAACCTATAGGCGGCGGCGACATTCAACCCTGACGAAGTTCCCAAAAAAAGCCCGTCGTTCTGGGCGAGATGAAAAATCATATTAATCATGTCTTGATCGTCGACTCGAATCGCCTCGTCGATCTGTGCCTGGCGATAGTTTTCGGTCACACGCATGATGCCAATACCTTCGCTCACTGACGAGCCAACGGTCTCCATTTTACCTTCTCTGATCAGGCAATAAATTCCGGAACCCAAAGGATCCGCGACTATAACCCGCACCTTCGGGTCTCGACCTTTCAAATACCGACTCACTCCGCTCATCGTACCGCTGGAACCGACCGCACAGGTAAAGATGTCGATTCGCCCTTGAGCTTGCTCCCATATCTCGGGACCCGTCGTTTGAAAATGAAAGTTGCCATTGGCTGGATTCTCGAACTGATTGGCCCAAAAACTGTTTGGCAAACTCTCCGCCAATTTTCTCGCTGCATGATAAAAATGCTCGGGGTTGGAAAATGGCACGACTGGCACTTTGCGAATTTCTGCGCCAAGAACCTCGAGCAATTCGTATTTCTCCGGAGCTTGGTTATCAGGAAGAGTCAGCAGTATTTTATAACCTCGCTCAACGCCAAGAACCGTGAGACCAATTCCCGTATTGCCAGCGGTCCCCTCTACAATCGTGTCGCCGGGCTTCAGAAGTCCACGGCTTTCAGCATCACCGATGATTCCCTTGGCAGCACGGTCTTTAACACTTCCACCAGGATTGAGAAATTCGGCTTTGCCGTAAATTTGGCAACCCGTAAGGCGCGACAGCGATTCAATCTTGATAAGTGGCGTATTACCCACGACATCCCAGACACGCCCGGCCTTCAGCACTTCCATGAAATCCCCCTGGAGAATCGCAACCCCAAAAAGATTTGGGGCGACTCCATCAGTCATACAACTAATGAAGCCGCCCCACAAATGTCGACTGGATCTGCGGTAAGCCGGATTCTGTCTTCCATTCACGATCGACACCGCAAATGGGAGGCGACTATTCCTCTGAGTAGCGGGTTACCCCGTACTTCAAGCGTTCTTACCCGGAAGCCTCGCGCTGGCCGCGCGTTGAAAACCGGTGAAGGTCTTCGTGCTCCCCTATTTGAACTTGCTCCACGCAGAGTTTGGCTGTTTTCACTCCAGCAGCTCCCCCGTGGCCTCCCGTTCCCGGCCTCGGGCTCAATGCCCTGGACATTCTCTCTGTTCCACTGTTCCTCGCCTTACGGCGGGGGGTCGTTAACCCCTGCGTTGCCATGCGGAGTCCGGACTTTCCTCCCTTGGGTTCCAAAACTGGAAACCAAGAGCAATCGCCTGCAGATCCTCAATTGAGGCGTAACCTACCAGGGCACGTGACTCAGTTCAAGGCGACTCGCTGGACCGTGGAAAATTCTCATTTATGTCGTCTTTTTAGCCTGTTACGGAAAGCCGCTAGAGATGCGGCCGCAACCTCGCTGGATCTCATCGCCAAGTCGCGACTTTTTTTCGCCACCTCACTCAATCTTCCAGACTTTCGACCGATAAATAACCAAGACTTAAATCGGGTTTGCTCACCTAGACTGAAGGAGGACCCCATGAAACGCGCCACAACTACATCTAATGCTACAGCATCAATGCAGGTCTATCGGGCCCGCCAGGCTTTGATGATGTTTCTGATGGCCTTCGCTACCTTTTGCCTCTTCGCGAATATCCTGCGCTCATTCCTCGGCTAAGCCATTTCAGTCAGCCAACTCAATCAGCCAACTCAATCAAGATGTCCCCTTTTCGTTGCTCAAGGTGGCCCCGAGGCGCTGGCGGAGTCAACGGCCCAGGACAGCCTGAATATCCTGCCGAGCTGAACGAATCTAAAATGCAAGCTACCGAACACATTAGGGCATGTATCAATCGTGGCTCGAGAGTGGACGATTCCATTAACGCCGGGATTGAACTGAATCCCGAGATTTGTCCTTCACTCATCAGAGAAACATCTATCGAGAAAACTAAGATACTCTCGCAAAAAGCCGCCTCTGGCGTTTCCGTTGCCTAAACTTCGCATCCGTCTGAGGCAGTTCCTGGAAATTTAATTGAACTGTCGAATGAATCAACGCGCCATTTTTCAAATGCCTTCAAACGTTGCCAACAATATCGACACTATTACCCAAGTATGCGATTAGACTAAAGTTCCGCGACCATTGTCCGATCTAGGTGTGTGTCGATTATTTCTCTCGATGGTTTCACCGTCGAAAAGGAGATCAGAGAATGGCAACACTTAATCTTTTCAACTCGCGCTTAGTCTGGGTCCCGACCATGGTCTGCAGTCTGGCTGCCTGCGCGCCAATGTCATCAACTTTCAAAGCAACTGATGTCGCCTCGTCGGCAATCAAGGCGCCGCCACCCATCGAAGGTCCGGTAGATAAGCTCACCTGCCTTAACGGCGCCGTCGATTACGAACTTTCAACCGACGTCATCTCATTTCACATGACCGACAGTCGTGGTGGTCGTGTCGGAGTAAAGGCCCCGATCTCGGGAGTCCCAGTGGGAATTGATCTCGGTATGACCTACTCAACGGGCGATCTTAATACGGCGATGCACCTCACTCGTCCGTTGTATGGACCCGATAGCGTTGCCGACAAACCAGGTAAAGGAACCAACAAGCAAATCAGTTTCAACGCTGACTTTGGTGTGCAAATCGTCAGTGTCGGCATCAGTTATCTGACAAACACCCCTATCGGCAAACTCACCGAATCAGCACTGATCAACAATCTGCAGAATCTGTTCGCGGACATTCGCGATCCCTGGAGTACGCACGTCTCTAAGATCTACGGTGCCAGTGACATTGAAATTCCCGTGGGCACAAGCTCGGGGATTCAGGTCGGCGATGAGTTTGATGTTTACGATGTCAGCTACCGCTGGCATGGAGAGCCCTGCGAAAGTTCACTCAGTGTAGTTCGCAGAAATTCACCCGATCCCGTAGCGACTCTAGTTGCAACACAGGCCTCTTCGCCGACAACAACGATCTTGGCAATAAAGAATCTGAATGGCTCGCTGCCGCTTGCAAAGTATCAACAAGTGGTTTTGGCCAAGCAATTCATTCAATACAAACAAACATGCGAAAAGGACCCTTGGACCAGAAAACAGAAGTGCAAGGTCGAACCGATTCCCCGCGCGGCACTCAAGCGCTCGGTTCGCCTTGGCGGAGTCGCCGGCGATCCGATTTACTTCAATCTCAACGGCGCTACCCGACCGGTTGATGTGAATGGCATGATTGAGAAACAACTAAGTACTATCCTCAACAGCGACTCGATCGGTTTCTATATTAAAAAGTGATTCTCTAGCAGCTAATCAGCCCGGAACAACTTGTCCGGGCAGTTTATTTTTGATTTTTTTCTATCCACTCGCGCAGGAACTCACGTTCGACCGCGCGAATCTTTTTCAGGTTAGCCGGGCCCTTGATGACCTTTTCTATTTCTCCGACGTCCTCGGCTTCAGCCTTTCGCATTCGTTCGAGACCTTCTCCTAAATAAACAGCATCGATCGATGAACGCAAGGTACCGAGTCTTTGAACAAGGTTGGTTTCTTTCGAAATGAACTGAACAATGTTCTCTTCATTCAGCCCCATGCTGCGCAAAAATGCCAAGTCATTGAGGCGTAGGGTCCATTTTTCCAGATACTCAGGGTCGGTTTTAGCATCGTAATAGCCACGCATGTAAAGAACGTTGTCTCCGTAACTATCTCGGAAGTCATCTGTCTGTGCCGGAGCGTATACTGATTGAATCTTGCGCATCTCAATCAGCTTATTGGCATAACTGTCTTTTTGGCCTTCTTTAATAAAGGTCATCAATTCTTTTTGGAAAAAAGTGATTCCGGCAATCGAGGCCACAACAGCTATCACTAGATTCTTGCGAATGCGTTTGTCGCGAACCTCTTGGCGAGCGGTGACTGGCGCCGACTCCACCACACCAGTGACAGCTTGGATTGTGCTGGTGCCTGATACTAGAACCTGAATCACGGCAGCTTCAATCTCTGGCTTCAGCCTTGCCGCAGCTGAGCCTGGATCCGCCGCCCAGCTGTCGAGTTTAACAATCAATCTCTCGTGAAGTTTTTCGGTAACCTCAATGGCACGCATTCTCCGTGTTTGTTCATAACGCTTTTCTTCGGCCTTGATCAGGCCCTCGATCTCGCCTAACGAAGCAAGTCGGCGTTTGGCCATCTCATTTTCAAGTTCACGTTTTTTTGCCTCAAAATCCAGAAGTGCCACTTCGCGCGCCTCGGTCATCTGCTTCGCTATTACCGCAGTTCCCGATTCACGGGTACGTTCAAGCTCGCGAAGTTCCTGGTCGACACGTTGGCGCCTTTTCTGAAGTTCTTCAGTTTCGGAAATGAGCTTTTTGGCAACCACAAGTTCACCCTGCAAACCCTCATAGTCCATATCTGCTTTTGAACGTTCACGTTCAAGGCGATCGACATCGGCCTGTAGAGCTTTTCGACGCTCATCGAGCGCGCTGATCTGAGCTTGCACGGTTTCACGCTGTGAGGCCTGTTCGCGCGCGATTCTCTCGCGTTCTTTTTCTGTCTCGATGCGGAGCTGATTCGCCAACTCTTCTCTCTTTGCACCTAACTCACGCTGGAGACGTTCCTGCAGAGCGCTCTCCGCTTGGGTGGTTTTCTGCAAAAGTTCATGTTGGATAATTCGCGATTCTTCGTTGGCCCTTAGGCGAACGCGCGCGGCTTCGTCACGAGCCGCCGTTACCATTGCGCTCGCCTTGCGATCGGCCTCGGTGACAATTTCCAAGCTCTTCGCATGCGAGTTCTTTACCTGTTTTTCAATGCTCAAACTCGCTTTTTCATAATCTTTTTGAATCTTCACCAACGCTTCGGCCGCAAGATTATCGGCCTCTCTCCTCGCGCGCGCCCGTTCCGCTTCCACGAAGCTCGAGGCCGCCAAGCGCTGACTCGCCAACTCTTCATCAAGGAGAGCCTTTCGAGTTTGTAGCTCGTCTGTCGCCCGGGCTTTGAATTCCTCGATTTCAAGTTTGGCTTTAGAATGCGCCTCTTCAGCTTCGAGTTTTGCCGCTGCCCGTGCCTTGTCGACCTCTTGTTTCGAACTCGTGCGCAAGTAATCAAGCTCTTGCCGGATCTTTTTCAGCTCCTCATCAATCACTCGCCGCGCGCGTCCGTCGATCTCTTTTGTCAATGCCGACATCGAGGCCATCATAACGTTTCGTTGATCGTCCAAGCTCGAAAGCTCAAACGGCTTGGGAATCGCCTGAAAGGTAAATTCGTCGTTGGAGTTTCCTAGTTTTACCGTGTCGCCGGGTAGGATCGGATAGGCTTGCCCTTGAGTCATTGGCTTGCCGTTGAGAACCGTACCATTCGCCGACTTTTTGTCGACAATGGTCACGCCCTCAGGCTTGACCTGCACAGCAAGATGAATTCTGCTTACGCTGACATCAACAATCGGAAGATCGGCTTCCTGTGTCCGTCCAATAGTGAACGAAGGCTTGTCGACCACATGCGATCGAAAGCCCCCTTCACCCTTGATCTTAATAAGACAGACCCAAGTTTCCTTCATTTATCCGCTCTATGAATCGTCTCCGTTATGCGATCTTGGCCTGGGAATCGACGTCACCGGCCTTATGCCTTCGTGATCGATCGAGCTCTTGGTTAAGAGCGGCGCTCGCCAGGGCCTCAATCGGATCCTGATTCTCATCAAACTGCCTTAATCCCATGGGCACTTCATTGGAGTGCGAATAGTTCCACAACAAATCCAACGAGTTCTCAAAACGATCAATAATATCAACAAAGAGTCTCTCCGGTGAGAACGCGGTGTTCACCAAAGTCATCAGTACACTGAGGAAGATACCGGTGATCGAAGCACCCATCGACACTGAAATTTCAACCAAGAAACGGTCCATGATCGCTTTGGTTTTTTCAGGATCGCTCAGATCCATTCCACCCAATTCAGGCAAGCCTTTCATGACCCCAAGAAAGGTACCGAAAATACCGCCGATAACGAAAAGACCAGGCAAAATATTGAGCAGGTCATTCAACGCCACCGAGGGGACGATGCCAAACACTCTGTTGAATGCCGGGTTCTTACTGAATGTGTTCCGGGTGATATTGATGAGCTTGGGCGGCTGCGAGCCGTATTTCAAGAAGCGAATTTGTTTTAAGATGTCATGAACGAGCCAAGCGCATCCCATCTTGATCAGGAATACTCGGTCACTCAACAGCATCATTTTGTCAGGCTTCGCGCGACGAGCGTTTTCTCGCTTCTCAAAGACCTCGTAATAGGTTCGCTCGAGAAGACGTTTGGTGATCACATAAAACGACGCATTGTCGGATTTGTGGTCCATCTCCTCAGTCAAAAACTGAGAAGTGCGGCGCTCGAACTCGCGCCCGAACCATTCATGCCGCTTGACGGTGTGATAGATGAGGTAGCGAAAGGTCGCTCCGAGTACGAATGCTCCCGCCATAAGCGGAAAGTGCACGGCACGACCAATCATCACTAGGTGATCCAGCATTGAGGCGAACGTTGAATCAGGTCCCATATCTCTTCTCCCTTAGTCCTTTAATGTAAACTTGATGATTACCCGTTGCAGTTTTGCGCAGTCGTTCACACGGCAAAAACTCTCCGTACTGCCGTTTGCTGCCGGGTCGCGCACTTTTTCGTTGGCAAGAAAGCTCCTGCCGGTGACCTTCACCAACGGAAGAAGGCGCTCTTGGTGCTTGAACTTCATTTTGTCTTTGTCGAATACGTAGTTGAAAATCGAGCGTGCACGGTTGTAGCTCAAATCCAGGTTGTAATTGACCGCCTGGCGGTTCTCAAGATCGAGACTCTTCGGATCTACATACTTCCCTTTATAGGTAGGCGACGCGAACCCGACAATTTCAACGGATTGAATTTTCGCTGCAACTTTGGCGTTCTCAAAGAGGCTTGACGAATATGCCGGCATCGCCTGCTCGAGAATTTGTCGCATTTTCGGTTTCAAGTGAGCTTGGCCCGATTCGAAATACTGGTCGCCGAAAGAAAGCATGACATCGCCGGTACCGCCGTCGACCTCCGCTTTTACGCCTTGTTTTGCAAAGTTGTTTTTAATTTGTTCCGCAAGACGTTTTCGGGCGTTAAGATTCTCCGTCGCCTTTGCAAGTGCACCTTGCGAATCACGGTACTTCTTGTCGAGATCGGCGACCTTACCAGCAAGTTCGCCCGCTTTTCTTTCGGCATCCGCCTTAAACTGCGCTTCGCGTGCCGCCCGTTGTGTACCCGAAAGTTTTTCCTTCGCCAACTGCGCATCGAACGCTGCACGTTCTTTTCCGCGCTGAGCTTCAAAGTCACCCTTGAGTTGATTGAGTTCCGCCTGTCGCCGGGAATCAGCGTTTGCCAATTCGCCAGTCAAGCGCTCTTTATCTTGACCAAGCTTGGCCACATTGCCTTCTGCCGTGTTAAGTTTAGAAGAAGTTTGCTCAAGCTCCTGAGTAGCCTGCTCGAGTTCTTCTTTGGTACGAGCATGTACAGCGCGTAAAGCACCGATCCGGGCATCAGCCTCTTTTTTAATGACTGCCTGCTGCTGTTCGAATTTTTCCTTGCTCATTTTATGCGCTTTGTACGCATTACGTAGCTGATTCATTCGATCGCCCAATTGACTTTTCATAGCCTCGATTTTTTGTACGCCATCCTTAACTTCAGCTTGTTTCTGCGCAACCGTCTCTTCGAGCTCCGAGATTTCCCCGGTTTTCTCGGTGATCTCTTCGTCTTTTGTGTCAATCAACGTATCGCGACTCTTGATCCGTGCTTTGGCGATCAAGTTTGAGTTGATGATATTGCGAATCATCTGTTGATACTTGTTGAGCGCAACGCCTTTTTTCTCGTTATCTTTCGCCTGCTCGATAAGTTTGTTCTTTTCATCTTTTGCCTGATCCTGCAAAAGATTGAGTTTATCCATCAGCTCTTCGTAGGATTCTTGCTCTCCAGCCGAAGCTTGTTGTTTGAGGTAATCCTGCTTCAAGGTCTCATACACCTTGATCTGTTGGCGTAAGTCGTCTGCCTCTTTGGTAAGCTTCTGATTTTGGAACTGTTGGCGGATGCCGTCGGTACCTTGTTTCAGACTTGCGGTTACGTAGAGCAGGAGAAAGATAATGGACAGACCCAGGAACAAATCTGAGTAAGACGTCCACATCGAATCCTGCGAAGCATGTCCTTTTTGTCGATTATGATCAAAACCCATGAAGCACACCTTCCTAACTCCTCATCGGTCGTAGGCTCACCTTTTAGAGTCCGGGGGGGCGTTTCTGGACCGACTGAATGAACTAAATGACTTTAGTCGAGTGCTGCCGGATAACGGAGCTACCTTGTCTGACTTTGCGTTTTGAAAAAGGCTTGATCGAAGTCCTTAAGCAACTCTTCCGTCGATCCTTTTTCTGAGGTTGGGGCCAAGGCTTGTTTTTTTGATTGAGGGGTTTTGGCTTTGGATTTGTTCTTCTGGGTAACTGGCGCCCCTACAGATTCCGAGGCTGTCTCGTTGGTGACCGCGGGTTCAACATCGCCTTTTCCACATTTACGAGCAATGAGAGTTAGAATCATCACCGCCGCAAAGATACCTAGGGCTTTTAGGATCAGACCATTCCGATCAGTTCCCCCTAGCATTTCTGGCGTGATACCCCCTTGAGTGCCGGGATGTGTGTCCTCTCTTTGAATGTTCCAACTTCCCTCATCGTCCTCGTGAAGAGGTTTGGAGGCGGGTTTGGGACCCAGAGGAATAGATTTTGGCTGCGGTTTAAAATTTGACGGCGAAACACTCGATGGTTTGGGCGCCACCATCGTTCGCTCATCAAACGGCATCGACAGCGGCTGATGTTTGGGAACCGGAGTATCGTCACCGCCGCCGGAACGATCGAAGGGTGGACTCGACAACGGATTTGGAGGTCGATCTACAGGTGGCGGTGTCGGCCGCGACGGATTGGGCCTTATCACCGTCTTTGCATCAAAAACATCATCATCCGCGTTGTCGTTGGGCGCTGCCGAGCTGGAACCCCGTCGCTGTTGGTTCATTTTCGGCTCCTGACATTTTCGACAAGGGACTCAAGAACCATTTTCGTATTTTTTTGATCAAAGCCCCGCAAACGAGCGACTGCATAGTTCGCTCGATTTGCCTGATCGAGGGTTGATACCACGATAGCTGTATCTGCGAGTCCTGGTTCGAACTTCAAAGCTGACGTACAAAATTTTACGTGGACATTCAGACCCTGCTGGTTGGTCAATTCGTTGTCACGGCACTCGGGAGCAGTCAGTAGATTCACCACAGAGGTTGCTCGGTCAAACTCAGCAAAAACCCCGGATGAAATGGCCTCTGCAAATCGATTATTGAGGTCCGGACTCGATGAACGCAAATTCGCCTCGCCAGTCGATATGTGAACACCTGCGCTATACCCGCCACCCACGGGCAAAGGTAGTTTTTCAGCACATTCCAGCGCGTGCACATTTTTGATTTGTGCAGCAAGCTCACGGTCGGCCACCGACGCCAATCGGGTTTGGCAATCTAAACTCTGAAGTGAGAGTGCCGCACGAGCGGGAATCAGTGTTCGTGCCCAGCGGTCCTGCCAAAAAAAGAGTTGCGTGCGCCGTTGATCGCCTACCGATGCCGGACGCGGCCCCGATTGTTTACGAATGAGTTCGTAGATAGCTCGTGAAGGCGCCGACCATACATCGTCTCCACTGCTGGCACCAGAGCTCATGGCGATGAAATGCCCAGCTCGGTCGAAAATGTATCTCACCGATGATGGATCGGTGGCGCCAATGGCGATTTGATATCGTACAAAAAGTCCGTCGTTCTTTGTTTTCAGAAACTTAGCACCACCGCGCACCCAATTTCGCGACGAAAGCACCAGCAAAGGCTCATCAACGACCGGCGCATCGAGACGAATTTCCGTGCGATAGAAGGTTGGCACGGTCGCCTCGGCAACTTTTAAGAGTGCTACATTGGCGACGAGATCGATGTCCGCAAGGACCGCTTCTCGCTGCGAGCCTTCGACCATGAACTTCGAACCAACACGGCTCAGCCACGCATCGGAGATGAAGGTCCAAGGAACAATGATGAATTGAGAATCGATCACAAGTCCGAGGGTCTCAGCATAGTACGCCCCAGCTGTGCTATCTGTCGCCCGCACCAAGCGAGTCCATCCGGAAGCAGCTTTGAGCCACTGATTGGGATCAGCGACCGGCACGTTTGTGCGACGGACTTGGGGTGGCGCTGGAGCTTTCACCGGTGCGACGACCTTTTGTGGTAAGCGCCCTTTCACCGACTTTTTTGCATTTGTTGCTGGCGCAGCAAGGCTTTCCATCGAGAGGACACCAACGATGGTAAACAACAAGGCTCTTAATACAGGTTTAGTACCTAAGTTCACTTATCAATCGCTCCAACATCACTACTGGCGCTTTACATGATATGTATCGGTAGTGGAGCAAAAAGACCGTAAGTCCATTGCAGGCGCACCACAAGATCTGGTCCTTTGCCTGTCTCGACTTGTTTTCAAACACCCGGACGCGTTTACCGGTAAATAATGTTACCGAGAGTGTGTCAAAATGGGACGCGAACGGCGGACGATCAGAACTAGACCAAGATCT
>SXRI01000146.1 GCA_005793615.1 Bdellovibrionales bacterium | reverse complement strand
GTATTATTGGGAGTTAGGAACTCAATCTTGATCATATCGCGAGCTTTCATATTCGCGACGGTCACTCCGATACTTGCTTCCCGCCCTTGAATTACTTGATCAAGATCAGTGTCACCAGGCTCCATGACACTTGCCATATCAGTGATCGACGGCTGAAAAATCGTCGTCTCCATAACGGTTGCCGGCATACTGCGAGCGTAGGCAGGAGGCGACTCGAACAAACGCTCGCCCATCACATCGAGTGATCGCTCCTGACAATCTTGAACCTCAAGATGCAGATGCGGAAAGCTCGAGCAGCCGGAGCTTCCCACTAAGCCCAATGGAGTACCGGCCGCTACGCGGTCACCGATGTGAACGAGAACGGAGCCGCGTCGGAGGTGTTCGTAGATCGTCGCAAAACCATTGCTATGGCGAAGTTTAACATGGTTGCCTTTTTCCTTCACACAGGTGCGGTTGCGATCAGGCGCATGATCGTAGGTTTCTTCAACCACACCATCGGCCGAAGCCAATACGGGAAAACCGCGATCCATAGGACGAAAACTAGAAAGTTCGAAATCAATCCCGGCATGACCATCATAGGTGACCGCGTCCTGGCCATTACTTCCCATATAATCGCGGATTTTACTGACAGCGGGATTGGTGTCGAAGTAGTTGGCGATCTCCCACTCCTTACCGGCGGTTCCGCCCACCGGAAGACGCAGGCGTAGGTCTTCAATGCGACACGAAGCACGCCCCGACTTGATTGACTCTGGCGAACTCCGCGACGCCACTGAGCCACCCTGGCGTTTATGAGTCTTAAACTGATAAACGCCAAAGGACAAAGCGAGTCCAACACCGGCGGCTATAATCATGGTACGGTCCATATTTTTTTATTTTACCCCGCCGAACGAGTACTCGCCACAGCCATTCGTCCTTATCTCTGTTCAATTCCATGCATGGACTTGATGACATTTAGAATCGCGCGTAGCATCTAAAACATGGCGAAGATGAAACCCCAAAAATCACCAACGACATCCATAATTAAAGAAGCTAAGGCCCTAAGTTCTAAGGACAAACGCGATCATATCCGTTTTGAACCTGACCCCGGCACGCTCGCGCTCATCGATACGATCGACGAAGGTAAGAAACGCGCCTTTCAGCCTCAACATGCAGCTCTGGTCACCGAGGAATCTCACCGCGGCTGCGGTCTGGTCCTGAAAATGTGTAAAGAGCTTCAGGTCGGTTCACTTTGCCGAGTCAAAGTCGGACATGCAGCCCCGGCCATTGGGCAAATTCGGTGGCGTGTTGAACTGGACGCGCAAGTCATCCGTATCGGCGTCATGTATTTGGATTGATTCCCGCACTCCATTGGTGTGAACTCTTGAGTATGGATAACAACACCGAAACTAACGAGGGCTGGCGCAAGTGCAGCTCCTGTAAAAAACCAATCGCCTTTGGTGCAAAATACTTCGTTTGCAGCGTCTCCACCTGTAATGGGCAACGAACCGGCTACGTGTTTTGCAGTGTACATTGTTTTGAGCGACACCTGCCTGCAGCCCGCCACAAAGATGCCGGCGCTGTCGAGAAACTGGCTCCGAAAACTGGAACGGCCAACGCTCCCCCACAGAAAGAGCCTCCAAAAGAGCAGGCAGAAGCTCCGGCTCGGGCGCCCGCACGTGTCTTCGCGACCGCGCCAGGAACCAATACTGCATCCACGTCCAGTTCTGGCTCTCTCAGCGCGGCTTCCCGCGAAGTCTTAGTCATCGCTTCACGACTAAAAGATTACATCCACGCTCGCTCTGAGTTCAATACTTCAGGCTCGGTCATGGATGTGCTCTCAGATCACTTGCGTGTCATTTGCGACCGTGCCATAGATAACGCTCGCTCTGAGGGTCGCAAGACGGTCATGGACCGCGACTTTGAGTTTTTGAAAAGATTCTGAAGCGCTTTTAATAGGGTAAGGTCTCTCGACCATGGATTTAGAGTCCACCACCACCAAAGCTACCAGTGCCACTTCCGATGCTATGAACCACCCGTGGCCGGCAACCGAGGCGGCCAACGCACGCCTACGCGCGGCTCTCGATACCCAATGCCAGCGCTGTGTCGCGATCGTTCGTGCCCCGAATTGGACAAGCCTATTGGCGATCGTCTTCGCCTTGATGATTCCACTTTTGGTTTATCTTGGCGATTCGATCAGCGAAACGTATTTCTATTTGTCGTCTGCTTTTGCACTGATCTTGTCTGCGATGGTGATTTTTTTCAACATCGAGATCCGCAGAAAGACTCGCTCACTCGCCGAGAGCGAAGCTCGCTATCGCGAGTTAGTGACGAATCTTCCCGGCGCGGTGTTTAGAGCTTCCTACGAGAGGAAGTGGAATGTCGTCTACCTCAGTGACGCCATCAGAAACCTAACTGGCCTTTCCGCCGCCGCACTTATTCACAGCCGCCAGCGCCTGCTCGATTTGATACATCCCGCGTGTTTACCGGTAAATAAATGTTACTGAGGGATTTAGCTTTTTTCTTCATTATCCCGCCTTTTTAAGGTTATCGGCCTGTTGCACGAGTTCATTAATTGCTTTAAGCTTTTGTTCCACTTTTTTTCTTAATTGAATC
>SXRI01000145.1 GCA_005793615.1 Bdellovibrionales bacterium | reverse complement strand
TGAGTTTAAAACCAAAAAAGTTGCTCCGAGGCTGGCTCGTGACGCCAGAGCGGCGAGGTGCGAAGTTGCGGATCGGCAGGCACGATCATGCTGCTCGGGTAGCGAATCCTTGGCGCGCTGATGAGCTGTCTCAGGTAAAGCACGAATGGTGATTCTCTTTTTCCGAAGTTGAGTGAATCACCTGTCAAGGAAATCCTTGGGGCGTCCTACATTTCTCGACAACGCGTTTACCCTGGCGGCAAATACTGTTGAGCTTGGTGATAGGTCGGCGACCAGAGAACCAGACCAGAGAACCAGACCACCGACAAAAAAAAGAAAGAGGCGAAAGGCTGTCAAAGTTTTAGACAGCTGCTGATCGGGCTTTGTCACCACTCAGCTTTGCGTTTGTGTTGAGTGGCATAACCCCTAAGGGGCGGTACACCGGTTGCAACATTCTGTAAGTTAGGGAATTTGAGCCTATGCCATTGGCAAGGTAGTTGTTTGCGAAGCAGTTCATGAGGTGGTTGTGAAAAGACGTGTTCAGTCAGTTTCAGTTATTGCACTTGGGTTCATTGTTTTCACAGCCTCGTCGGCATTTGCAGATGAGAACGCCGGTGCCAAGGTAAAGGACAGTGGTAACGGGCGCCGCACGGCCAAGATTCTCGCGATCGAGGAGCAGTTTCGTGACCAAAGCTACAGCAATGCAACCTGGCAGCCGCTGACGCCAGAAAACAAAATGGAACTCACAAAAACCGCGCTCTTGGTTAACAACAACGTTGATTATGTCGCTGGTGAAGTCGCGAAACTTTTGGAGAGTGAAAAAAATATTCTTCCTGGTCGGCAAAACCCCTTTGTTTGTGCTGAGCATGGTCGTCTCGATCCGGAAATCGCCATCGACCTGGTGCGCACCGCGCTTCTTACCAACGGCAAGATTGTTGATGGTAAGGTGGTCACTGTTACGCCAGAGGAAGTTGCAAATGATTTCCGCAAATTTTGCGGGCAAGGCGAGGTCACCAAGATCGATTGGCTCAATGACCAAGATTGCGCTGAAATCATCAAGACTTCGCGATTGGTTAAAACGCAAGACTTCGGAACGGTATTGAACGCCGTCAAGGACATGCGCGGCTGGGAGGGCTTTCGCGGACTTCCTCTCGTGCGCGGTGTCGGTTGGAAGTTGGGAATGAACGGTAACGTCGCTACCGAACTGGTGAAGGCGGCCTTGTTTTTCAAGCAACCGCCTACTGTGGTGGCGAAGATGTTCCGCGATGCCTACGGTTATATTCCGATAGTCGGAAAAAAATGGGACCTGAGCCCTGAAGATGCGGTTTCGATGGTGAAAGCGGCTTTGGCCAAGGGTTCGACCGATGTTAAACCCATGCTCGATCAATTTAGCAAGCTCCGCGGCTTTTATGGTCTCGACCGAAAGGGATATCTTTCGACGACAGCGAGCAGCGTCGCTGAAATGGTCAAGCTCGCAGCAGCGACCAATGTTCCGGTCAAGGATATCTGGGATCAAACACAAACAGTTTATGGATGGGGCGCTTACGACGTCATGTACGGCGTTACGCCCAATAATGCGGTCGAGGTCGTTAAACTTGCGCATCGGAAAAACCCGAAGGTGCACTTGCTTCTGGAGACAGACCACCAATACCTAGCTAAACCCGTGGACCGTCATGGCTGCGATCGACGCCGTGCCGAAGCTGCCGAGGCGGCGCGGAGCGGGAGTGCCTCCGAGCGCTCAGTCCGTTAGCGGTTCAATAATCTACTATCCTTATCGTCTTGCCTCTTGAACCGTCGACGCCATTTCCTTCATCGCCTGCGCTTGCAGAGCGGTGAGGGCCGTGGTGTTAACAATATCTTCGACCGTGCAGGTGCGCTGAAGCACATTGGCCGGTTTTTTCACTCCCATAAGGAATGGCCCGATCACCTCAGCGCCTCCGAGTTGCTGCACCAGCTTGTAGCTGATGTTTCCGGCATCAAGCGTCGGGAAGATCAGGATATTGGCGCCGCTCTTAACATTCGAGAACGGAAAAATGCGCTCGACGATCTCCGGGTTTACGGCTGTGTCGGCTTGCATTTCGCCGTCGACGATGTAGTGCGGGTAATGCTTTTTGACGATATCGGCCGCGGCCTTCATTTTTGAGGGACTTTGCCCGCGAGAAGTGAAGTTGGTGTAGGACAGCATCGCGATCCGCGGTTGAATACGGAAGTACTCGGCGACCCGAGCGGCATGAATCGCGATGGTCGCAATCTGGTCGGCATCCGGGTCGATATTGACCGCCGTGTCGGCAAAGAAAATCATCTTGTTTTTGAAAATTACCACATTGAGACCGGAAGCCGTGCTCCGTTTTCCGGGGCCGATGATCTGCAGGATCGGGCGAACGCAGTCGGCATAGTTTTGCGTAGCGCCAGTCACCATGCCGTCGGCGTCGCCGGCATAGACAGCCATCGCCGCAAAATAATCGGGATTCGCCATCAGGCGCTCAGCTTCACGCCACATAACACCTTTGCGCTGGCGAATTTGGTAGAGCCGGTCGGCATACTCGCGCGCTTTCGGGTGTTGCGACGGGTGCACGATGGGTACCCCTTTGAGTTCGTGAAAGCCGAGCTCTTCAATCTTCTTTTGCACTTGATCGACATAACCGAGCAAAACCGGTCGAATAATGTTTTCTTGTTGAATGGCGTGAATCGCCTTCAGTACCTTGGTGCTGGTGCCTTCGGGAAAAATAATCAACGGCAACTTCTGATTGCTTGCCTTAGCTTGGCTTTTCACGCGATGCATGACCGTGCGGATAAAGCTCGTCTTAGCACCTTGAAAGCTCTCGAGTTGATCGCGATAGGCTTGAAAGTCTTTGATCGGCTTTTGTGCGACCCCAGTATCCATGGCTGCCTTGGCCACGGCTGGCGTTACCCACAAGAGTACGCGCGGATCAAAGGGCTTCGGAATGATGTACTCAGGACCATAAGTGAAGTGTTGTCCGCCGTAGGCAGCGGATACTTTTTCCGGCACGTCTTCGCGGGCAAGTTTAGCAATGGCGTGAACCGCGGCGAGTTTCATCTCCTCATTGATCTGGGTCGCGCGAACATCGAGAGCTCCCCGGAAAATGAAGGGAAAACCAAGAACATTGTTAACCTGGTTGGCATAATCGGATCGTCCTGTCGCCATAATGACATCAGGGCGTGCGGCCTTGGCAATAGGCGGATCAATCTCAGGATCGGGGTTGGCCATGGCGAAAATCATCGGACGAGGAGCCATCGGCTTGATCATTTCGGCAGTGACGGCGCCGGCAACCGAGAGGCCGACAAAACAATCAGCGCCGACAAGCGCTTCGCTGAGTGTACGCAGCTTGGTTTCGAGCGCGAACTCTTGCTTGTAGCGGTTCATTCCTTCGGTGCGTCCTTTATAGACGACACCTTTCGAATCACACATGATCAGGTTTTGCGGATTCACGCCGAGGGCGATGAAAATACGGGCGCAGGAAATGGATGCCGCGCCGGCGCCATTCATCACCACTTTGGTCTCGCTCATCTTGCGACCCGTGATATCGCAGGCATTGATCAGAGCGGCGCCAGAAATGATCGCGGTGCCGTGT
>SXRI01000144.1 GCA_005793615.1 Bdellovibrionales bacterium | reverse complement strand
GTTTCTGTACGCCTGCGCACATACGTCAAGCCACCGTTAATCATCGCGTCTGAGGTGCCGTCAACGATAGAGCCCGCTAGTTCATTAGTGTTGCCATTCACTGGATGGTCGCTGATTCCAAACATCATTGAAACGTTGTAGCGTTGAATGAAGGCAACTGCGGCCGGATTCAAAAAAGCAGCCTCACCAAGATCAATTCCGGCACGACCCGAGCCGCCACAGGCCGAAGCCTCAGGCCCAGTGAAAAATTGAGCCTGAGCGACCGACGACACAAGAAGACCAGAAAACAGCAGAGCAAACAAACGTACGCAATGTTTCATGTGACGACATGACAGCGCAAAACTCTGGTGGCGTCAATTGACGCTCGCCAAGTATTCTTCCGGGGAATTGGGGCGGCTACCCAATTTCTGGACTAATTCATAGGACATTCAAGGATTCAGGCGATAACAAACGGTGACCCACGCCGCACAGATTCGGTTGGTTCTGGTATTTGTGGTTTGGTCAAAGGAGTGCGGGTCGCAGCCCCGCGTGTCCGTGATGTTATCGACGAGATTATACTGAACATAACGAACTTTGGTCATATCTCCATAACAACTATAGCCGAGCGATCGCTTTGGAATCACGCATTTGTGAGCCACGTCGATATACCAGTCTTCTGTACGCAAGGCGCGCCGGAGCATAGCGAACTCCTGGTCCCAAGGTTCCGGCGGATCCGGTGAATGCATGCAGGGTCCGTTAGGAATGTCATTCTCGTCGCCCGGGCGAACGATCATGTACTTGAGCGAAGCCGGACAAGACCATTGAGCGTTGGAGTTAATTGCTCCCGTCAGCAAATCTTTCTCGATAACCGAGGTCACGACATTCGAAGGATAAGGCAAAGTCTCCACGCCGGTGTATGCGCCGGTGGTGGGGTGCCTCTCTTGCAGTCCTCGAGCATTTGCCACGGGCTGACCAAAGGTCATCTGAAAACCGGTTCCAAAGGCAAGGCCTGGAGTTGACGGTGGCGGCGTCGCATCCGGATCAGGCGTAACGCCTATCGTACCGGGATTGCGGACATCGGTATCTGTCGAAGGTCCACCTCCATCGGACCCGGTGGAAGCGGGTTCAAGGTAGGTCAAGGCAAGCAAAGCCGATCCAGTGCCCATGTAGGTGTTTCGCAAACTTGCTTGCATGTTTTCACTAGAGCCGAAGTTAAGGTTTCCCTCAAGATGAGCGCCGCGCCCGGTACCGTCGCGAAGGTATTTGATCCGCTTTTGAGTCATCACGGGCGGATCCTGATTGAGATCAAGCCCCGTGTTCACTAGATTCGTACTGAGTTCGCTTGAACCAAGTACCGCTAGCAAGTTGGCAAAGTCTATGTTTTGCGCGGGATTACCTTGACCGTTAACCACGATCGAATTGAGATTTCCGCTCTGCCGAACAGCTAGCTGCAAAACTGTGCCACTATTTGCACGACTGTGCTGCAGCAGACTGATCATGCGCTCGGGAAGTTTTTTCTGATATGTTTTGAAGAATGACTCTTTAAGCTTTAATCCGCCAAAGCGATAAGCCCCTGCGCGAAACGTGAAATAGAGATCGGAATCAACGCTTCGTTTGTCTGCGGTCACGACATTCGGGCAAGACATATAAGCAAGCTGATCAAGTGTGGCATCGTAGGAGAACGCCATTTTTTCCGAAAGAACGGAATTGGCATCGACCTCTTCCATTGGAGCCGGTTGCGTACAATTTTGAAAAGTGAGCAGTATTGCTCCCAACAACGCAGCGAACACCCAGCGCAATGTCATTGCCGATGATTTCGCCACTACAGAAACTTCTCGTGCGATTTTGCCAAATCGTCGCATTCCTGGTCCTTTGACGCCCCATTTTCAGATACGTCGTAGGTCCTATCGGATCAATTTGAGCAAATCTTGCGTCCCGCCCCCAAATTCCACGATGGCTAGGTTCTATTCGTTATGGCTGTCTCGATATGAGACAAACATCGTTGCCAAGGCACGCGGCTTATGGCTTTGTAAAGCTGGGAGTGCTTATGAGTAGACGAGTTAGAAAAGCGATTATTCCAGCAGCTGGTCTCGGTACACGCTTCTTGCCGGCCACAAAAACAATTCCCAAAGAAATGCTACCTATCGTCGATCGTCCAACAATCCTCTTGGTGGTTGAGGAGGCTGTTCGTGCCGGTATCGAAGACATCATTTTGATCGCAGGTCGACAAAAGACTGCGATCGAGGACTTCTTTGATGTGAGCTACGAACTGGAAGACAAACTCGAGCGTGACGGCAAGCTCGAGTACCTTGGTATCCTTAAACGCGTTCGCTCGTTGGCCAATGTCATATCGGTCCGACAAAAGCAGCCGCTCGGTCTCGGCCATGCCGTATACTGCGGCCGCAGCGTCGTCGGCGATGAACCATTTGCGGTTCTTCTCGGCGATGAGTTGATGAGTTCCCGCGCCAACGAGGAAACCACAACGGAAACACTGGCCAAGACCTACGTTGCCACGGGTTTATCGACCGTTGCAATTATGGAAGTGCCTGAATCTGAAACCTCGAAGTACGGAATCGTCGAAGGCGAAACGATGTCGGATGGGACTCTGCGCGTTCGCAACGTGATTGAAAAACCAGCGCGTGGACAGACCGAAAGTCGGTGGGCACTTCCTGGACGATATGTCTTTTCATCGAAGATTTTCAACTACCTCGAAAACACCAAGCCTGGCAAAAACGGCGAAATTCAACTCACCGATGCTATGATGCAAGTGGCTCGCGAAGATGGTCTCCTTGGAAGCAGATTCCAAGCACGTCGGTACGATGCCGGCGACAAGCTCGGTTATCTGCAGGCCAACATCGAACTCGCGCTCGATAATCCCGAGCTTGCCGCGGGACTCAAGACGTACCTAAAACAATTGGTTCAAAAGATCTGAAACGAGAATACGCCATGGATAGATTCATAGGTCATTTCCTTCAGCTCACAATCTCTCTCCTCGCTCTAGGCTTCGGTATCGAGGGGGCGGTTGCTGCCATTCCGCAAAGCCAGACAATCGCTGCGCGAGTCGCCCGCGGTCATGGCAAAAATACTTATGTTATCGAGCAGGAGGTACAGTTCCGAACGAGCGCCGAACCGCTCGTTTTGCGCGAACGCTGGCTGGTCGAAAACGGTGAGCGTATGCGCCTCACCGTAACCGCCCCCACCACGAGTGGCCTCAAGGCCGCCGACACTGCTTCGTTCGAGGCTTTGTATCGTGATGGCAAACGGATCTACACCGAACTGAACTCCGGGGTTAAGACCACGAATGTTAGTCAGGAGTTCGTTGAAGGTTTTTTTCATATGCGCTCTGGAAAATCGATCTTAACCGCGTTGGTTAAATCGCAAATTGTTCCCGGAGATTTTTTTCGCGAAAAATCCAAACCGACCAAAATAGAACAGATTCATCACATTCCTGATCCCTATGTTCGCCTCGGTCGTGACAATGGGGTCGTCACCTGGATCTTGGGCGAACCTTCTCCCGCCGAAGGTAAACTCAGCCCACAGGTATGGATCGAACAGGACTCCTTTATTCTGAAGCGCCTTCGGTTCCCTTCAGAAGCCGAGGTAACTGCCGATCGCTATACTTCCTACGCAAACGGATTAAAATTCCCTCGCGAGCGCACCATCAGCTGGAGCGACAATACCGTCACAGTTCGCGTGGTTTCCATTCGTGCCATGACGACGGCTCAAGCAGCAAAAGTATTTGAGGTCGCGCCCTTCACAAGCGGTGCCAAACCCGCCCGTCTGCCTGAGATACCTCAAGTGCGGGAGTTTTACTCGAGGTTCAGATGAGCACTGCCGGTTCTGATGGGGGGTCGATTTGGACCGTGGCTGTCGAAGCTCCGCTGCCAACACCGCTGACTTATCGAATTCCTCCGACACTTCTCAATGATCCTCGCCTGTGTCGCGGAAGGTGTGTCACCGTTCCTCTTGGAAGACGCACAGTCTCTGGGCTCTTGTTGGGCCAAGGCGAACCTCATGGTGAGTTCGCTTTGCGTGAAGTGATTGATTTTGCCCCTGAGCGGCCACAGCTTCATGAATCATTCACGAAATGGATAGAGTGGCTCGCGCGCTACTACATACATCCTATCGGAGCCGTGGTAGAGTCGGTTTTCCCGCCGCTCAAACGCAACCTCAAGCCTCGTAAGTCTCGCAAGGCGCCGATCGCCCCCGAACTCAGTAGCGATGTCATGCCGGAACTCACCGTTGAACAGGCTCGCGTGATCGCTGATGTCGAGGCCATGCCAGGCTTCAATACTCATCTCGTTCACGGCGTGACGGGTTCGGGAAAAACTGAAATTTACATGCGTCTTTTACAAAACGTGATCGCACACGGAAAGCAAGGCATCGTCCTGGTTCCAGAAATTTCGCTCACACCTCAACTCATCGAGCGCTTTACGCGACGGCTTGGCAATGCTGTCGCAGTTATTCACTCGCACCTCACTCCCCGCGAGAAAACCGATCAGTGGTGGGCCATGCTCGAGGGCAAAAAACAAATCCTCATTGGCGCTCGCTCAGCATTGTTTTGCCCATTACCGAACCTTGGCATGATCGTCGTTGATGAGGAGCACGAGTCGAGCTTCAAACAAGATGAGAAGCTCAAATACCATGCGCGCGACGCGGCCGTCATGCTTGGCAAATTTTCCGGTTGCCCGGTGATCCTCGGCTCCGCAACTCCAAGCCTGGAGTCTTGGCATAACGCACAGGTTGGCCGCTATGTTTTGCACCAACTCAAAGCACGTGTCGCCGATCGACTCCTGCCCTCGATCGAAGTGATAGATCTACGCGAGGAACGAGATCAGCGAAAGCAGACCGGCGACACCACTTTACCTTTTTGGATCACACAACCTCTGCACCAAGCCATTGGCGAAACACTCGGACGCGGCGAACAAGCGGCACTTTTTTTAAATCGCCGCGGAGTTGCACAGTCTGTGGTTTGTCCCGACTGCGGGCACACGCCGGAATGTCCGAACTGCGCGGTTAATCTCACGCTTCACGGCAAGAGCCACTTGCTTTGTCATTACTGCGACTACCACTTGACGCTAACCGAACGTTGTCCGCACTGCCCTGATGGCGAGCCGCGCCCCATCGGTCTCGGCACAGAAACCATTGAGAGAGATCTCGCCAAACTCTTCCCTGAAGCTCGCATCGCCCGCATGGATCGCGATGAAATTTCGACACGTGAAGAGTTGGAAGAGATGATTAAAAAAGTCGAAGATCGTGAAGTCGATCTTCTTGTCGGTACGCAGATGATCGCAAAAGGTCTCGATTTTCCCGGATTAACTCTGGTGGGTTTGGTCATGGCCGATGTTGCCTTTAACCTTCCAGATTTTCGCGCCAGCGAACGTAGCTTTCAGCTTTTAACCCAGGTTAGTGGACGCTCGGGTCGACACCTAAATGACGGTATTTCCGGACGAGTGTTTATTCAAACCTACAATCCAGATCACCCAAGCATTCGCTTCACTTGCGCTCATGACTTCGAGGGATTTGCTGCTTTCGAGCTGGGGTTTCGTGAAGCGCTTCAGTACCCGCCTTTTTGGCGTCTGGCTAGTTTCCGTATTCAGGGTCTCGAGCTCGAACGTGTTATACATACGGCAGGACAGCTTCGAACTTTTGCCACCTCCCTTAAAGACCGCAGCAGTCACTATAGCCATGTCGAAATTCTAGGCCCGGCACAGGCGCCCCTTGGGAAGTTGCGCAATCAGTATCGTTGGCAAATGTTGGTAAAGGCACCAGACGCCGCGATCCTTGGTAATTTTGCCCGCAACCTAGTGGAAAACCTCGACTGGTTACCGCCTGCCACTCGAGTTTCC
>SXRI01000143.1 GCA_005793615.1 Bdellovibrionales bacterium | reverse complement strand
CTTCGGTGAGAGCGTTTACGAAGTTCGAAAGCGCGCCGGCAGGATTTTGGCGCGTGAAAATCCGATTGATTTTGATATCGTGGTTCCGGTTCCAGATAGTGGGGTGCCTTCGGCTATTGGCTATAGTGCCGAGTCAGGAAAGCCTTTTGAGCTCGGGATCATTCGCAATCACTATATCGGGCGAACCTTTATTCAGCCGCAACAGTCGATTCGTGATTTCGGCGTGAAAATCAAGCTCAATCCGCAAATGGCCGTTCTCAAAGGTCAGCGTGTTGTGGTGATCGATGATTCTTTGGTTCGTGGAACCACCAGTCGCAAAATAGTGGGTCTTGTGCGTTCGGCGGGAGCCAAAGAGGTACATCTGCGTATCGCCGCACCTCCGACGGTCTCGCCTTGCTATTATGGCGTCGACACGCCTGAAAAAGCGCAGCTCATCGCCGCTAACCAAAGTATAGAAAGCATCAGACAGTTTGTCGGCGCCGATACTCTCAGTTATCTTTCTTTAGAGGGCCTGAAGGAAGCCGTCCGCGGTGAGAGCGGAGGTTTTTGTGCGGCCTGCTTTGACGAGAAGTACCCGACGCCGCTTTTTGGGCTCGATGAAAAACCCAAAGGTAACGGTCGCGGGATCTGACCCGGGTTTCCTACAGTTCGAGCACCTCCGAAGGAGTGTCTGATGGCGAGTTCGCATAGATGGCTAGCGCTTGCGCCTGGCGACGTTGTTGATGTTGTCGCTCCAGGATTTCGCTCCTCCGCTGAAGAGCTCGTGGGTGGTGAAAGGTTTTTACGCGACTGGGGGCTTAGACCCCGTATTCCCAAAGATATCTATGGTCGCGACGTGCTCTGTGCGAACTCGGATGAGGTACGTTTTGAACAGCTAAAGAAGGCTTTGTATGCGCCGGATTCCAAAGCGATCTGGTGCATTCGCGGTGGCTACGGTGCCAATCGCCTCTTGCCTGGACTCATGCGTTTGAAGCGACCCAAAGGACGCCCGAAACTTTTGGTGGGGCTATCGGACATCACTTCGCTCCATGTTTTTCTCAACCAACAGTGGGGTTGGCCCACGGTGCACGGTCCGCTGCTCGATCGTCTCGGGCGAAAAGCCGCGCTGCCAAAATATGAGCGTGAGTTGAAACGATTTGTATTTGGTGGCGAAGATGAAATCATCTTTTCCGGTCTTCGAGCCATGAATACACCTGCGAAGAAGAAAACTGTGCTGCGAGCCGAAGTCAGCGGCGGCAATTTAGTCGTCCTGCAAAGCTCCTTGGCGACGAATTGTCAGTGGCAGACGGCGGGCAAAATTCTGTTTTTTGAAGAAATTGGCGAGCGCGGCTATCGCGTTGACCGTATGCTTGAGCATTTCACGCAAGTCGGTTTATTTAAAAGGGCCAAGGCTATCGTATTTGGACAGTTCATTGGTGGCCGCGAGCCCGATGGCTCGAATCACGTTTGGCCAGTGATCGAAAGGTTTGCCAAAGACTCGCGGATACCGGTTTTGAAAGGATTGGCGAGCGGCCACGACGTGATTCAACGGCCGCTTCCTTTTGGCACTCGGGCAGAGCTTCATCTGGGTGGTTCGACAGCGCGATTGGTTTGCGCGAGCGGAGGCGAGGCATGAAAAATATCGACCGGGTGTTTCTGCAAAAAATGGGTAACCTATGGCAAGCGGCGGCTCCAGGTATACGTATTCAAGCGCATTCCAAGGGCAGGAAAATCCTCGATGTCAATTGTGGTGAAACCTATGAGTTTTATGATTGGGCTTCGGTCACCAAGATCGTGTTCACGACCACGGCTCTCATGTTTAAGTGTGATGAAGGTGTACTGAATGTCAACGACCCCATTTCCCGTTGGGTGCCGTGGTTTCCTGAAAAAAGTCCGTGGCGGGTGCGTGATTTACTGTCGCATTCGGCTGGAATGACTTGGTGGTATCCGTTTTATAAACAAGTGATCAAGAAAACTGGTGCGCGCACGACGCCCGAGGAGGCATGGGAGATCTTTCAAGGAATCCTTCGCCGTCGAGTGCTCGCTGACTTAAGTAAACGCCCCCGTGGCGAAGGTCCGCACCGCAAACTAAAATCTATTTATTCCGATTTGGATTTTTTTCTCCTCGGCATCTCGCTTGAATCACTGGCTGGGACCACGCTGGGCACCGTGTGGAGTGAACAGCGTGAAAGATTAGGTTTGAAGTTGACCGATTTTCATCGCGGTAACGTCTCGAAGCTTCATCCACGAAAAAAATGTGCACCGACTGAAAAGGATCTCACTTGGCGCAAGAAGACGTTGCAGGGTGAGGTGCACGATCAAAATACCTGGTCGTTTAGGGGTATCGCACCCCATGCGGGGCTTTTTGGTCCGATCGAGGACTTGAGTCTCTGGGGGCTTCGTTTGCGTAGTGCGATGCGCGGCGAAGATTCGCGGTACTTTCCGAGCGCGAAGACCGTTCAGCTCTTTACCCGCCGTTCGCTTCCGCGGGCTCGTGGTGATTGGGGGCTTGGATTTATGTTGCCGTCAAAAGTTGGCGCCAGCTGCGGTAAACTTTTTTCGCCAAAATCAGTGGGCCATACCGGCTTCACCGGAACCTCGCTTTGGTATGATCCCAAGCGTGATCTATTGGTGACGATCTTATCGAATCGTATTCATCCATCAGTCGATAACATCGCCATTCGCGAGATCAGGCCGCGCGTTCATACCTGGATCGCCGAAACACTTTAAGCTCAGTGTTAAGGCGGGCAAATTTCATTGACGCGAACACCTCTATTAATGCGATGATCCATGCCATATGCCGACCGCTATTCATCGAAAAATCGCACTCGCCGAAGCTGGGAATTTACCCTCTGCGATCGCACGTCTACCTTCGGGGTGGGTCGTGGCTGGTGACGTGCAACCGCTCAAGGGTTACTGCATTTTGCTCGCTCATCCCTCGGTGAAAGATTTCAATGCGCTTGAGCACGAGGCGCGCGCCCAGTACGGGCGCGATATGGGACGTGTTGGAGATGCGCTTCTCGCGGAACTTGGCTCTTATCGCATCAACTATGAAACCTGGGGAAATCTCGATCCGGCGCTGCATACGCATATTGTCCCCAGGTATCTCGATGAACCTGATGAACTGCGGTTCTTGCCCCCACGGCAAGCCTATGATTGGCCCAACGGTAGGGCTTTTGACTTGCGCGAAGACCGCGGCTGGATGGACCAAGTGGCGCGTTTTCTTAAAGGCCTTTAGTGGCGCTTGAAAGTAAAAGGCTAAAGTTACCTGAAAACAACAACGGCTTCCTGCATGCAACCGATAATGTCGGCTTGAAATTTAGCGAACTCCGCGGTTTGTAGCTCGCCACTGGGTACGACAGGCACTTTGAGTGTCACGGTGTCCATGAGGAGCGCGTCTTTACCGTCGCGTTTAAGATCTCTCTTAAAATCAGCCCAAGGTGAACTTCCTTGGCAGGCGATATCTTTCGAAAACACCACATCGCGGCCCGCAAAGCGATACTCACGTCGCCAAGTCACCGGGTCTTCTAGCTTAAGGCTTGAGACGCGGCTTGGTCCCAGACGGACGCGCAAGAGATTGGCGTAGAAAGGGATCGGCACCAGGTAGCCGCTGCCGGCCGTCGTCGTGATCGGGCGCCACTGCTCCTGGTATTTAAAGGTTGAGCTGATGTCTTGAACAATACGACTCTTGAGGCTGTAGTCGCCGACCTCCCATGATTCGAGGTTGGCGGTGTTGACCAGCCAACGTACAAAGGTGTAGTCGAGGGTCTTCTTAGTTGAGGAGAGTTCGGCAGCTGTCATCGAGACTGCGGCGTGACCGAGAAGAGAAAATTCTCCCTGTGCCTTGACACTTCCTTTAACATTTTCTGGGCCATTTCCTGGGCCCTTTTCTGGGCCCTCTTCTGGGCCCTTGAAGGCGAGTTTTACTTTTGTTTCGATTGTGCCGGTTTCGGCTTTGAGTTGTGGAACCTTTAAGAATTCTGAGCGACCATCGGGGATGAGTACAATACTCGGGCGGCCGGCGATATCGCTATAGGTGCCTTGCGCGAAGCTCGTAATATTGGTCGGATCGATCCAATAATCCTTGCCGTCTTTACGGGCGAAAAGAATGGCGTGGTTGAAATTCGGGGCGGCGATTTTTAGCGGTGACACCACCCAGTCTTTTCCGCGCGCCACCCAGGCGGCGTGAACTTCAAAGCCAAGAGCCTTGAGAATACTACCGGTCGATACGCTAAAATCCTTGCAGTCGCCGTATCCGGTCGTGGCGATTTTCTCAAGCGAGCGCGGATGATAGGCTCCGCGCACCAAGCGCCAGTCACCGACATAACGTACGGTTTCAGCAAGGAGAGAAGTTGTGGTGTTGATCTTCGCGATGTCCGCGGTTTGTTCCTTGGCGCGAGCGAGAATACTCTGGAATTTTTCCGGTAGCACCGAACTCATGGTTGATTCATAGGCGTGAATCGTAGCCTGCGGAATATCGCCCCATGATTTTGCCGTCGTCACTGCGATCCAGATCACAGCTAGAGGATCCATGCTCGCGCCCTCTTCCTCCCAGATCGAGCGGTAGAAAGGCTCGGTGAGCGAGAAGGTGACTGATTTTTCCGTGGCCTCTGTTTTAATGAGCTTTTTTCCTTCCGGGCCCGGATCATACACTTCATGAAAGAGTGGTACCTCCGAGTCAATCTTGAGTGTCCACTTCTGCAAATACTCATTCCAGCCGAGCGGGAAATGCCGATAGAACAATCCAGGGATCTCGACTTGTGGAACTTTACGGCGATATTTTAGGTAAAGTTTCGAGCCGACCGTGACCTCAGGAAAGGCAATGGTGACTTGCTTTTGCCGATCAAAGCCCGGGCCCGAACTAGCCAATGGTTTGAACTCAACGTCATGCTTATGAACCGGAAAACTCTTTTTTCCATTGATGGTCTTGGCTTCGATCAACTCAAAGGTGGAGGTGTCTTGGAGGGTGATGCGTTGAAGGCCGTGTTCGGTGCGCGCGCTTTCCTTGAGAATTTCGACCTGGCGCTCGATATCGAGGACGTAGGTGCCGCCTTTTTTTACCTTAATATGGGCGGTCTCAAAATTGACGGCAAGGCTGGCGTCAGCCGGTTCGGCCCAGCGGGCGTGTGCGGTGGGAGTCAGAAGGATCGTAGCGAATGCGAGAATGAGGTGTTTCATGGCTAAAATCCTACCAGCTTCACGTCATTGACGCGATGAGCTCTGGAGTTAGTGGTGAGTTTCCGGCCCTAGGGAGGAACATTTCCTAAGCGCAATGCGTTGCTTAGATTGAATGATGCATCGTGACATAATCGAGCTCGGCTGAATGGTCGCTGCTGCCATCAAATCCTTTGGAGCGGCTTGCTCCAGGGGCGGTATCTGCTTGTGTCTTATCGGAAAACAGAGCTCTTGCGGAGATTTCAAATTAAATAAAACCAGTTTATCGCTCTTTGGTAGTAGAAGAAAAATTGGCTCTTCGTGTAGTTGAGGGGAAGAAAAACTCCATTTTTCGTACTGATTTTGTTTAAATCTCCCGCAGCATACAGGTCAGGATTTTCAATTTCAGGTATTCCTCATCGCGCAGTCCGTAGGATCGTCGCTGAATGACT
>SXRI01000142.1 GCA_005793615.1 Bdellovibrionales bacterium | reverse complement strand
GTGAGGGAAATAACGCTCGCCACTCTGGTCGGCCTTTTGCCAGTGTTCAAGGACTGCCTTTTCGATGCGGCGAATCGCTTCTTCTTCGGGAATACAAGTGTCGGTAACTCGGTTGAGATGGCGTTCAAGGAGTTTTTGCTCATCAGCGGGCGTCAGATCGCGATAGTTGGGAATGCGAACATAGTGATTATGGGCGACCAAGTTGAAGACGTCTTCTTCGAGGTTTGCGCCGGTACAGCAGATCGCATGGACTTTGTCCTGACGGATCATTTCAGCCAAGCTCAGCCCGAGTTCAGCCGAGCTCATAGCACCCGCCAATGTCACCAGCATCTTACCGCCACCTTTGAGGTGGTCTTCGTAGGCGATAGCCGCGTCTTTCAAAGCGGCGGCGTTGAAGTGACGGTAATGATGGTCAATGAACTCGCGAACTGTCATAGGTTCTTTCCCTTCATGCATAAAAAAACGGCGTCGTGAGGTTTAACCATAAGCGAAGCGCTTTGCGCAAAAGATTTTTTAGGTCCAGCAATTAGTCTAGCAACGTAGATTTCCGCGTGAAATTATTTGGCAAGCCGGGTGGAAAGACATAAAAGCGACCTATGCGCGCAACCCATTCCCCGCTGTACGTCACCAAAGAGCTCTTTGAAACCCGCTATCAGGGGGCTGAGGCAATTTTTGTTGCTGGCTCGGTGGTCCGTGGAGAAGCGACCACCTACTCGGATCTCGATCTTGTTGTCGTCTATAAAAAGGTTCCGGTCGCCTTTCGGGAGTCGTTTTCCTATCGCGATTGGCCGGTGGAAGCCTTTATTCATGATTCGATGACTCTCGAGTATTTTTTCAATAAGGTGGATCCACAAATCGGTCGGGCGACCCTGGCGGAGATGATCGCCGAGGGCCATGAGGTTCCGGGTGCGACCCGACTGACCGAGGACCTCAAATCCATGGCGCGGACAGCCCTGGCGGCGGGCCCTAAGGCTTTGTCGAATGAAGAAATCGAGGACCGCCGCTATCAGATCTCTGAATGGATCGATGATCTACGCGAACCCAAAAATCGTGCGGAGCTGATTGCGATTGCCAGCGTAGTTTATAATGAGCTGGCCGATTTTTACTTTCGCACCCACCAAACCTGGACAGGTAGTGGGAAAGCAGTTTTAAAGCGCCTCAAAAAAACCGACCCTGCCTTTGCCCGACGTTTTTCCGAAGCCTTTGAGGAGCTCTTTGCAACCGGTCAAAGTCAGCGCGTAATTGATATCAGTAGCGAAGTACTAGCACCCCATGGGGGCTTTCTCTTTGAGGGTTATAGGCGGGATGTGCCGCCAACTAGAAAATGAGGACGGGCGGGAACCTCCTCAGAGCAAGCCGTTCCCTCTCTTTTGTCGCCCTATTTTCTATTGCTTTGTCGATTGGTTTGTTTGGTGCTCGGGCGAGCCAAGCGGCTTCGTGGAAGACCAAATTCACCAATACCCTGAATCTCCAGCCGAGTTACTATTTTGAGGATATCGGTAAGGGCACCAGCCAATCTTCGCTGGCAATTCGTGATGAAGCAGAATGGACGGCAAGAACCCAACGAGATGTAAAGTTTCGTTTCGCTCCTTGGTTCTACTCTGATCCGGTGGCAGCAAGTGCCACTGAAAAGGCGATGTTCGATATCAATGAAGCTAACATTGATTGGCGTCCGAAGAATTTGCTGCGAGATCAAACTGCGGAAATCGCCGTGCAGATCGGCCTCAATCGCATTGCTTGGGGCGTGACCGATTTCTACAACCCACTGGATGTAGTCAGTGCGCGCCGATATGTCGATCCGCTCAATTCAGAGAAGCGCGCAGTACCTTCTATTGACTTGAGTTGGGAGTCCGATGCCTGGCGGGTAGAGGGAATTTACATTCCGCTGCAGCAGGAATCGATCATGCCCGGTGAGAACAGTCGTTGGCTTCCGCGTGAAGTGTTCATGCAGAGCCAATTCAATGAGTTCACCTTTCAGTTGGCGCCGGAGTTTCGCTATTCCTATGCTGGCGCTCAGGTTGTCGATGATGCTCTCCATAACAACTACGGTTTGAGACTCGAGCGTCGGGGGAGCGGGCTTGATTTGACAGCGGTATTTTTTCAGGGAGCACCGACCGCACCGGCGATCGCGACTCCGGTTGTTGATGCGCACACTGACCCTCAGGATGCATCGCGAATTCTCGCTTATCATATCTTGTTGCAGCCGACTTACTATTTGCGGCGTACAGTTGGCTTAGGAGCGGTGGTTACGATGGAGACGATGATCTTCAGGATGGCCATCGCGGACTCCGCCCGCGTCACGACCAGTGCAGCACTACCGGGTTGGTCGCAGAGTGCGGTAGTCGGCATGGAGAAAAATCTTGCGATTGCCACATCGACTTTAACTCTGCTTTTGCAGGCTACCTATGTGGAAAGCGAAGAACAGGCCGGAAACACCGTGGCTTCTCTCGATCGCATTTTCGATCGCTCCTGGCTTCTGGGGTTGCGGCTAGCGACTTCGGGGGCGTGGACCTACAATGCGGCAGTACTTTTCGACTCCTTGAAGCAAGGTTCCTACGGTCTGCTAAAAGCGGAGTACAAAGTCACCGATGGTATGGCGACTTCACTGCAGGGTGATTGGTTTGATGGCGCCGCAGGCACTCCGTTGGGAACCTACCGACGTAACCGTCGCTTGACCCTAGGGGCCTCGTTCTTCTTCTAACATCTATCCGTTAACATGATCGACGGATCAGCAAGATTTCCTTTCGTGACGATACACTGTGCCTGGACTTCTGACTGGGTTCGTTCGGAAACAGCCTCCAGGACTAAAGTTCCGCGACTTTATGCCCGAGAAACCATCCTGAATTTCTAATACAGGGATGGCATTGCCTATGGTGCACGAAACTTCGACGAATTTAAGGAAAAAGGCTGGGGCGGAAACTCCTGGGCTCCGGCGCCGTGAACAAGTCGCGGCGGTACTCAGCTTGCTCGTGATCCTGGGAGTGGCAGTTACAGCCTGTGGTTGGCTGACTCGTCTACAGAGTAATTACACTATCAGTCAGTTTTTTCCACCGAAACATCCGCTCTTGGAAGCTGATCTTGAAACTCGGCGGCAGTTCTTTCTGGATCAAAACCCACCGCTTCTCGTCATTCTCGATTTGCATCAACGAACCGAATCAGATTGGCTCGCAACCGAGCGCCTGCAGACTTTGGCTGAAGTGAGTAAAGATCTCGGTAAACTCGATGGTATCAAGTCGGTCGTCAGTCTCGGCGTGGTTTCCACGGCCTCGCAAGGCAGCGAGAGTCTCGAGGTGGGGTCGCTCCTAAACATCACTAGCGAAACTGAACGCCGTAAGCGTGTCATGAAGGATCGTTTGCTGAGTCCGATGCTGGTTTCCGAAGATGCTCGTCGCACGGTAATGGCTTTGAGCTTGAATCCAGATCTCTCGGTAGAACGAATGCGGGATATTGGGAAAGAAGTCAAAACACTGCTGACCACGAAGTTTCAAGATTGCTCAATCGAGGTTGGCGGTGTACCGGCCATTCAATCGCACTTTTCAGAACTTCTGAAGTCAGAGCTTGGTCGTTTCATGGGGCTGGCGCTTTTGGCATGTGCATTGGTGCTGTGGGCCGTGTTCTCATCACTCTCGTCATTGTTGATTTCGCTCGTGGCGATCATTTTGGCAAACACCCTGGTTCTCGGTTTCATGGCGATCGCCGGGTTTTCGATGACGGTACTGGCGGTGACGATTCCGATTCTGGTTTCGGTGACAGTCCTGTCTCTTTGTATTCATACCTCATTACGGTTCGCGGAAGAAGCAAGCTGTCTCAACGGCAATGAGGCGCCTTTGCGCCTAGCGCTTTTCGGTGAATTGTCGGCCAAGGCGACGCTGATTTTGCGTACGCTCAGGTCGTTATTTCTTCCAAATCTACTCACTTCGCTGACGAACTGTTTTGGTTTTGCGACGCTTCTTTTGACCGATGTGCCGGTTATTCGCGACTTTGGTATCGCGGTGGCTATTTCGGATATGATCTCTTGGTTTACGGCGACGGTTCTGATGGTGCCCTTGATGATGTTGATGCCGCTGCCGACGGTGCGTCCATGGGTTTCGCGCGAGGCGAGTTGGACGTCCTTTGTGTTTTTTCGACGTAAAACCATTATCGCGACAGTGGCTATCGGTTGTGTGCTCATGGCTGTCCTTGGTCAGAATCTGCATTGGTCAGCTCGCTTGTTCGATGATCTGCCGGTCAAGCAAGAGGCGCGGCGTGCGACCGAGGCCATTGATCAGGGACTCGGTGGCACTATTCCCTATGAGATCGTCGTCAAGCGTGATGGCGTGTCGGAGCCATGGAACGATCCTGCGGCCCTGTCCACTCTGGATACGTTGATTTCACATATGCGTGCGATTCCAAACGTCGGCAGTGCTGTGGGACTTCCGGATCTCATGCGGTTCGCGTTGGGTGGCGGCAATGCCGAGCTACCAACGAGTCGATCAGCCATTGCGGAAAATTGGTTTTTGATTTCGATGGCTGACGACTCGCCGTTGAAAAAGCATCTAACAGCTGATGGCTCGACGATGCGTATCGGTTTAAGATTAAGAGACGCCGCGAGCAATCGTCTGGAAGAAGTGATGCAGCGTTTGGTGAGTGAAACAAAGGCAGTTTTTCCGGATGCCAAGGTGAGTACCGCCGGTATGGCGACGACGGTTCATCGTTTGAACAATAATTTGTCAGTGTCGCTCATGGAGGGTTTCTGGCACGCTTTGGCGGCGATCAGTTTCCTCTTGCTACTGGTCTTTCGTTCATGGCGCTGGACGCTGCTTGCGGTGCTTCCGAATTTGGTTCCGGCCGCGGTTTTGATAGGCGTATTGGCACTAGCTAAAACTCCCATTAAGCCCGGTGTCGCGTTAGTCTTCTCAATCGCGCTCGGCATTGCGTTCAACAACACGGTGTATCTGTTGCAGCGCTTGCGCAGTCTGATGAAGGAATCTGGACAGGGGGCAGCCGAGGAAATTGAGCGAACACTGCGTCTAGAGGGCAATCCATGTATGGTGGCAAGTGTTTGTCTACTCGCGGGTTTTGGGATTTTTCTCGTGTCGGAGTTCGGCATCAACCAAACCTTTGGCGTCTATATGCTGATCTCATTGTTCTTCGGTTTGGTTGGTGACCTCGCCTTTTTGCCAGCACTGATCCGGGCTTTTCCCGGGATTTTGCCAGTTGAGCCAGGCTCGGAACTGGCTACGGAGCTGGCTACGGAGCTGGCTACGGAACTGGCCTCGACAGCAAAGTCTAGTGGCGCGAACCTGAAGTTGGTGGCTGCAAACGGAGCCATTTCTTTTTCGGGAGACCAAATGGCAGAAAATTCTTCTTCTTCGGACAAAAATTCCAAGGCAAAGATTCGACGAGGAACAGCGGCGAGTGTTGCCGCCGCGCTAATCACGATTTGGCTGCCGACTTCTCCCGCCCGAGCTGCCGATGCCAACACGATTCTTAAGAACGTCGAAAAGGGATTATTAACAAAAGACGAGAGTGCGCTCATTAAGATGAGAGTCGTCGAGAGCAATGGTTCGGCGAAGGAACGTGAAGTTGAAATCAAGCGTAAGTCAGGAGCAAAGAACCAAGTCTTGGTTCGTATTCGCGCGCCGAGCGATGTCAGCGGCGTGGCGCTTCTGAGCGTGGCTCAGGGTTCAACAGAGGATCAATGGCTTTACATGCCGTCGCAGCGCAAGGCTCGTCGCGTGGTTTCGGGTAACAAGGGGCAGCGCTTTCTCGATACGGAGTTCAATCTCGAAGACTTTAGCGCCTCCACCTATGCGCGTTTTGTGAATACTCTAGTGAAAGAGGATCGGCAGCCCAGTGCTGCCGTCGCGGTGATCGAAAGTAAATCGAAAGGTGCCGATACGGACTCCTCTTACTCCAAGATCATGACTTGGGTAGATCTGGCGACATACCAGGTACAGAAAAGCGAATACTACGACAAAGAAGGTAAACTACTTAAGACGATGGTGTTTCGTGATTACAAGAAATTCGGTTCGGCTTGGCGGGCGCAAACCATCGAAGTGCGTAACATGCAGACCAGCCGTTCGACGATTTTAAAAGTCGCCGGGCTCAAAGTGAACTCAGGTCTCAATGACCGTGAGTTCACGCAGAGTGCTCTGGAGCAGGGCGATTAAGGACTCTAAATGGCATCGAGTGCTTTTTGCATTCTTTGGTCGGCATCGGCTGCGAGCGCGATCAGATTTTTGTCGCCCAGCATTGTCATCATTGCCGTGGGCTTAGCGAGCTCAACTGAAACTTTGCCGTTTTCCAATTCGCGCACGACGGCATTACAGGGCAGGAGGCTGGTGACATCGGCGTTTCGGCTATAGGCTTCGAACGCCAGCTGAGGATTACAAGCGCCCAAGATCACAAGCGGCTTCATGTCTTTGCCGAGCTTCTCTTTCATTCGGGTATGAAAATCAATACGGGTTAAGATGCCGAAGCCTTCGGCTTGTAATGTTTGAGTGATCTTGGCTATCGCTTGCTCCACGGACATGGCGAGTTCTCTCTTGAAGTTCACTGTCGACATTTGTTCAGACATTTGAGCTGGCATTTTGGGGGACCTCCTGTTGATATCAGTTTATCGGGCACTTATTCGCAAAAAATCTTTTGAATTGCTCCAATGAGTTCAACGATTCGTTTATCGGCGGCCGAATAAAACTGAAAACGCCCCTTGCGTTCGCACGCCACTAAACCTTCAAGCTTCATTCGACCAAGAAACTGTGAAAGCTGTGATTGCTGCAGATCACAGAGTTTCTGCAGTTCAGAGACAGTCTTGGGACCTTGGGCCAGATGCCCGAGGATCATCAGGCGCTGGGGGTGCGAAAGCGACCGCAGGAGTCCAGAGACCTCCTCACACTTGCGCGCGATTTTGGGAATCGAGATATTTTTCGCTAACATAGATGCTCCATTATAGAAGACAATGCCTGGCCTCTTGACATATTACAAAAGAATAATATAATAATATTGTAATACGCTAGTTTCTTTGTAACATAAAACAAAAAGGTCGTGCAGTATGGAAATTCTCACTCTCGAATCATTTAAAGCCAAACTGTTTGATTTTCAAAGTCATAAAGACTGGAAATATGCTGGAGACCTGCCTGCCGTCGTTGATTTCTATGCAGATTGGTGTGGCCCATGCAGGGCCCTGGCGCCGATTCTCGATGAGATCTCGCGGGAGTACAAAGGGAAGCTCCATGTCTATAAGGTAAATACCGAGACCAATCCCGAGCTCGCCGAGCTCTTTGGCATACGCAGCATTCCCAGCGTGCTTTTTGTACCGATGACAGGTGAGCCGGCGATAGCCGCAGGGATGGCGCCAAAAGCCGAGATTAAGAAGGTGATTGGTGAGGTTCTTGGGATCACTGAATCTCTGATTGTGAACGAGTCACGACGGGCGGAGGCTGTTATGTGGCAGATTTTTAGCACAAAATTGATTTTGGGAGTGATTTTAGGCGGAGTCGCGGGCTTTGCCTGGTATCGAGTGGTGGGTTGTTCGACCGGTGCGTGCCCGCTGACTTCGAATCCGTATATCAGTGTGCTGTACGGAAGTGTGATGGGTGGATTGGCAGCGGCATGAACTCGGAGAGATGTTGACGGCGGTCTACGGCTATTCGTTCCGCTTCCTCATCAGTAATCAGTACTCCTCCTAGTTTCTGAAAGTATTCCCACTGCACGTCGACGAGTGCGGCATTAAAGGCCTTCACTCTGGCATCGGCTGCACTATACCTGAAATTGATGTTGGTAAGCCCTGTGGGTGTAAAAACGGCATCCATGTTTTTGACGTGTTTTTCTTTATCATCGACGAAAATTAACCTTTTGGGATGAATCTTCCGGGTCTGTAGATAGTGCTGCAGCACCGTACCCTTGTTGTTCTTAGGGCCCACAAAGAGAATGCCTTGGAACAATTCAATATCTTTGTTGTTGGTGTAGACGACGTTGCGATCTTGGAAGTTGATTCCGGCCGAATGTAGCTGCCGCGCAGTCGCTCGTTTCAAGTCAACGGGCCGAGCGGTGAGGGCAATAACCATGATTTTGTTTTCTTGAAGATCTCTGATAAGAGCGGGCGTGGTGCGCTCGACGAGACGCACGCTTGTGACCTCTTGCACCTGGGTCCATTCGCGAATCGCCTTGTCGATCGCTGCGTTTTCATCGAGGCCGGATTTCTTGAATTTGCTGAGCAAATACCCAAACCACTGGTCACTGCCGAGAGTCTGAGCCGGCTCCAAAATCGTGTTGTCGATATCGAGCACGATGACGTCACCAGGTGTGGCGTCCGCAAAGGCATCGGCCATGAAGTTGGTTTCGCGGATCTCCGCAGCGGCGCTGACGCTGAATGCGAATACGAGGATTGTTGAAAGGATGCTTTTAAAACTCATCATTTTGGTCTCCCTATTGTTTCAAGTGATGCGCAAAATATAGGTGAAATTTAATGATAATTAAAATTATTTGGGCTCTTCGTGTAGTTGAGGGGAAGAAAAACTCCATTTTTCGTACTGATTTTGTTTAAATCTCCCGCAGCATACAGGTCAGGATTTTCAATTTCAGGTATTCCTCATCGCGCAGTCCGTAGGATCGTCGCTGAATGACT
>SXRI01000141.1 GCA_005793615.1 Bdellovibrionales bacterium | reverse complement strand
TTCCTCGGGTCGCTGTATCAGTTCTGTTAGCCTGGTTGACAATGATGACCTCTGTCAGTGCACAGGCCCCATCGAAAGCGGATCGAAGTCCGTCTGCGGCACTCTCAGTGAGTTCGCATTCATGGGTGAGAATCGCTATTAATGGACGTTGGGCGGGATATTCTCCGTTACAGATCAAAGGTTTACGTCCCGGTTTGCATCGAATCTCGTGGCAAGGGCAAGCAGGAACTGGTGAGACAGTTCTTCATCTTGAATCTGGGACGGTCAAAAAATTAACTGAAAAGGATTTTGAACGACAGGCCGCATCCAGAAGGCATTGAACAGAATCATATATATGTAATAGAGTTCATTCGATGCCATGCCTGCACGGAGGATTGAATGAGCTCGACACGGACATCAAGGAACAAGTCAGGCAACACGGGCGCTAATCACGTCAATCAAAAGTTGGCGCGATTGGAATGCTTAGTTGACGAAATGGTGCGCCACAATCCCTGCGAACATCGTATTCGTGCCTACATGGAAGAGGCCGGACTGGTGTATATTACGGATCCAATCGAGCGAATGAACGTCGTTTTGACCATGTTGAACCGCATACGAGGTCGAGGCGGCGAAGCTGTTATTGATTAATGATTTCGAAAACATTCAATAGGAAAAATTTATGAAGAAAGACTCATGGACCAGTGAGAAATATGGTTTTGAAACCCGCGCAATCCATGCGGGCCAAGAGCCCGACCCGACAACAGGCGCGATCATGACGCCGCTTTATCTCTCATCTACCTTTGTGCAAGAATCACCGGGAAAACATCGTGGGTATGAATATAGCCGAACCGGCAACCCGACGCGGGCTGCCTATGAGGCATGCCTTGCCAATCTTGAATCTGGAAAGTTCGGTTTTGCCTTCACTTCGGGCTGCGCGGCGGCGACGACGGCGCTTCATTTGTTAAAAGCCGGTGATCATGTGGTCGCCTGCGACGACATGTACGGCGGAACCTTCCGACTGATGGATAAGGTAATTCGTCTCAATGGCGTTGAGTTTTCTTTCGTCGATTTGACCAACGTCGAGAATTTTAGAAACGCGATCCAATCGAACACCAAGATGGTGTGGATTGAAACCCCTACCAATCCAACGATGAAGCTCGTCGACATTCGCAAAACGTCAGAGCTTGCACGCTCCAAGGGAATTATTTCGGTAGTCGATAACACCTTTATGAGCCCGTTTTTCCAGCGGCCGCTCGAACTTGGCGCTGATGTGGTACTGCATTCAACCACTAAGTACATCAATGGCCATAGCGACATAGTTGGTGGCGCCCTCATTACTTCGAACGATGAACTCGGAAAGCGCTTCGCGTTTTTAGGTAATTCCATGGGTGGAACTTGCTCGGCTTTCGATGCTTTCTTAGCGATGCGCAGTCTTAAAACTCTCCCACTTCGTATGCGTCAGCACGATGCCAACGGCCGGGAAATTGCGAACTTTTTGGCGAAACACCCAAAGGTTGAGAAGGTCGTTTACCCTGGTTTGGTCTCGCATCCGCAACACGCTTTGGCGCGCGAGCAAATGCATGGCTTTGGCGGCATGATGGTGTTTTACATCAAGGGAGGCCTTGGGGCTGCCCGCAAATTTCTTGAAAGCGTAGAGATTTTTTCACTCGCGGAAAGTCTGGGCGGGGTTGAGTCGTTAATTGAGCATCCCGCAATCATGACCCATGCGAGCGTGCCGCCGGAAAATCGCAAGGCCCTTGGTATTGATGATGCGATGATTCGCTTGAGTGTTGGCGTTGAGTCGGTGAATGATCTGATCCGTGACCTGACTCAGGCGCTTGATCGATCTTGATTAGCGCTTGTAGCTAAAAATCCCGTTGTCGCAAGACTGCCGCTTGGCAGCCGAGAGACAACGGGATTTGATTTTCTAGTCACAGACGGTCGGTGCTTACTTCAAAAGGCGCTCGATGCGTTCTTTTGAGAAATCGCTTAAATTGATCGTCAAGAGACCAGTCTTGAATGTGCTTACTGCTGTCGAGTCGACAATCACGGTGACGGACTGTACGCGCTTCGATAAGAGGTAGTCAGAGGCTTTCTCGCTCAGCCAGAGTTTGATGTCTTTGAGGCCTTTATTCACTGGCTGCGAAGCTATCAGAGTCGACATTGCGAGCGGAACACCCATTCGCGCAACCTCCAGATTGACGGCTTCGGTGAGGTCCGCGAATTCACGCATCGTCAACAGGCTCGCGAACCGATAATTCAGTTCGCTATAGGATGCCGGTAGACGAATCGAGAGTACGGCCTGGGTAGAGGCCACTTCGACCGCGTTTAACTGCAGAACGCGATAGCCAAGTTTATTGAGCGACTCGATATCGAGTAATGGCACGACCTGCTCTGTGAAGCGTTTCACTAATTCGATATTCTCGGCGGTCGCCGGCATGTCGACTTCAACTTGCAGGATCTGTGCGTTGCGGTCTTTAAGTGCGTTCAGAAGACCTTCTTTACTGACTGCGAAATCAACAACCGTCGGCGCCGGTTCCTTTAGGCGAACGATTTGATTGCTGACTTCGAGATCCGATGCCTTGTAATCGAGCAGCATGGTCTTCGCAGCGAGATCCGCGTTGAAACGGTGACCGACAACAAAGATACGCATGACGCTCGGAATCCCTTTGATCATCCGTGCGGTACGTTTGGCGAACTCAGACACTTGCATGAGTTGCTCGGCATTGAACACACCGGGTTGATAAGTCATCTCGAGAGCCAGTGTGCGTAAAGTGGGGACAACTTCGTTTTGCCAATAGCCACGGGCACGGATGCCGGCGCGGATCTCTTGGGCGATAGTGTCGGCGTCGGCGCTGACATTGATTAACATGCCCGAAGGAACGATCGCGAAAGTGTTAGAGAGCTGCAATGTCGTGAATGTCGAATCGCTGGAAAAATCAAAAGCAGTCGCAACCTCGGCTAACTTCGAAGAGATCGCATCGATATCC
>SXRI01000140.1 GCA_005793615.1 Bdellovibrionales bacterium | reverse complement strand
CTGCGCAGATTTTTATGGGCGACGTCGGCAGTCTTTCGATTGGCGGCTTTCTCGGGGTCATGGCGGTTGTGACCAAAAACGAGCTGATCATGTTGGTTCTTGGCGGCGTTTTCGTGGTTGAGGCCTTGTCGGTTATCACCCAGGTGGCCTCTTTTAAGCTGACCGGTAAAAGGGTCTTTAAAATGGCTCCCATTCATCATCATTTTGAACTAAAAGGTCTAAGCGAAACCAAAATTATTGTGCGCTTCTGGATCATCTCGATTCTTCTCGCGATCCTGTCCTTGAGCACGCTGAAACTGAGGTAATGAAATGAACCCGACAACTCCTGTGGCTCCGATCTCGGAACTTAAAGATCTGAAAGATAAACGCGTTCTCGTGGTGGGACTAGCCCGTAGCGGTGTTTCGCTCGTGCATTTCCTGGTGGAAAACGGTGCTCAGGTCACCGTAAGTGATCATAAATCGAAGGCGGAACTCGCGCCCTCGCTCGAGTTGATCGACGGCCTTGGTGTGCAGCTTGATCTTGGCGGGCACACACTGAAGACCTTCGTGCAGCAAGAATTGATCGTTTTGAGCCCCGGAGTGCCGCCGAATCTCAAGATCTTCGATTACGCGCGTTCGCACGGCGTTCAAGTGACCGGTGAGTTTGAATTCGCGACTTGGTTCATTAAAGAGCCGGTGATCGCAGTGACCGGTACCAACGGTAAATCGACGACTTGTAAATTGATCGAACTCTTTTTGAATGAGAGCGGCCGTAAGTGCTGGCTCGGTGGCAATTTCGGTGAGCCTTTGATCGAGTATTTGCGTAAACAGCAAAAATCGCCCGAGCCTCTGGCGCACGTCGTGGTCGCTGAGGTTTCGAGCTTCCAGCTTGAGCACTGTGAGCGCTTCACTCCCCACAATGTGGTGTTTACGAACCTTGCCGAGAATCATCAAGACCGTTATCGCTCGATGGAAGATTACGTGAATGCGAAACGTCGTATTTTCCAAAATACCAATCAGGCGACCACGTCGATTTTGAATGCCGACGATAACGCCGTGGTTGAGTTGGCACGCGATCCTGCGGTTCAGCGCGGTCGAATTTTCTACTTCTCGCGCAAGCCGCAGCTCGAGCCGCAAATCATGACAATCGGCGGAGCCGTGTGCATTAAAGACGAAATCCGTGTACGCACCGGCCCGGATATCGAGTACTACACCGTCAAGAACATGAAAATGCGCGGTAAGCATTCGATCGACAACATCATGGCGGCGACACTCGCGGCGCGCGAACACGGCGCCAATCGCGAAGCCATCCAACGCGTGATCGATTCCTATCCCGGTATGCCTCATCGTCTTGAATACGTTCGCCGTGTCGGTGGTGTTGAGTTCTTTAACGACTCCAAGGCCACGAACGTTCACGCCTGCTTGCGTGCTCTTGATGCCTTTGATGAGAACATCATCTTGATCATGGGCGGTAAGGACACCAATCTGAATTACGAAGCCTTGCGCGATATCGTTCGCCGTAAAGTGAAGAACTTGATTCTCGTGGGCGAAGCCAAAGAGCGCATCAATCGCGACATCGGTGATTACTCCGAGACCTTCCTGATCGGCACCTTCGAAGAAGCGGTTTTGATCGCCTATCAGAAGTCACGCATCGGCGATATCGTTCTTCTGAGTCCCGGAGCTTCAAGCTTCGACATGTTTGACAGCTACGAAGAACGCGGCAACTACTTCAAAGAGATAGTTCAGCGCTTCCGCTGACGAACGTAGCTGAGCGTTTCCGCTGACGAACGTAGCTGAGCGTTTCCGCTGACGAACGTAGCTGAGCGTTTCCGCTGACGAACGTAGCTGAGCGTTTCCGCTGACGAACGTAGCTGAGCGCTTCCGCTGACGAACGTAGCTGAGCGCTTCCGCTGACGAGCGGCAGCGCCGCCCATGTCCCCAAAAGCTGTTTCCCAGCTCCCCAATGGGAGCTGCGGCCATAGGGTTAAGTACTCAAGTTAGATTTTTCCGCTGAGGCCCAGCGTACCGAGATCAGTGGGTTTTGGGATGCCGAAATCGCTTTCGGCTTTTTCGGCGGTGTAGACTTCGCCGTTGATCAGAATCTCCATTTTGTCTTTGCTCAGGAACATTCCATAAACGAAGGCCTTGCCGTCTTTCTTGGTGAAACTCAGAAGAACATTCAAATTCACTTCTTTGTTGGTGAAGTTGACGCCGCCATGGCCCTTGATTAGGGTCATGACGTTTTCGCCGCTATCAAGAAGCACTTGTCCTTTGTCAAGGGAATCAAACATCATCATTCCACTCGAAAGTGTGTTGCCGCCTCCGGATTTTACACTCAGGAAAGTCAATGTGCTGGCGCCTTCGGTTTGACTACCGATAATGGCGACCGATTTTAGCGCCTCCGGATCCTTATAGGCTTGCATCGTCTTAGATTCGGTTCGTGTCGATCCAGAAACAGATTTGTTGGCTTCATCGACAGTCAGATTTGTCGTGACGGTGTCTTCGGAAGAGTAGTCGAGTGGGCAATTCGCCTTCTCTTTGATTGAACGGATTCTTTCGATTTTCGAGGATCTGCCATCAGCAGACTTGCTTATTGTGGTTTCTTTTTCAGGCTCGATTTGACAGTTCGCTTTTACCTTGTTGAGAAGGCTCTTTCCGGCATCGTTCAACCTTGCAAAACTCTTCGCCAGGTCTTGCTTTGTGTAGTCGTTGGTGAAAAAGAGCCGCACATCGGGGCTGGCGGCCGTGTTCTTTTTAAAAATCCGCGCGAACTCAGCTTTGTCTTCCGCACTAAGGGGTTTTGCTGCCATGGCTTCGGCACGTAAATCAGGTCTGCCGGGGCCCGCATCATTGTTCGTGCGACCACAGGCCACCAACAAGATCGATGTAAGTGCGAAAATAAACAAATGTGAATTTTTCATATCTTGACCCACTTGAATCAAATTGATTCAAATTTAAACGTATCCCCAGCAGCAGCCCGAAGACTGAGCAAATCAAATGCCAGAACCTTGATGACTCTGCTGGCTCGCAGAGCGGAAGTCATCGCGAATTTTCTTCATCCGCCCTGCCGCTTTGCGCACACCGTTGCCATCAGAGTAGTTTTTTGGGCGTAGTTTTTTGGGCGAGGAACTTCTTCACTGTCATTTTGATAGCTTCCCCGATGGAATTTTTTCGGCCACATCAGGCAAGTCTTTGGTGAGCCTCAGGACACTGATCCGGTAAGCTGCCGGATCATCCACCAATTCGAGATTTGTCTAGCGTCCCCTTAGTCCTTAATTGATGTGCGCTATTGGTGTTGTAGATGCATTGTTGGATTAGAGAGCACAAATGCTCTTTAATCGCAGAGTGAGAATTGGAGCAAGACTATCGCTCAAGAAGCGTTCGCGTATCGGCTCGTCCAGTCATAGCCGTCCCCCCCTGTTTCAGGAAAGATGTCGTGCAAGCTGATCCCGGATTTAGGGGGCGAGATT
>SXRI01000139.1 GCA_005793615.1 Bdellovibrionales bacterium | reverse complement strand
GGCTCCAAAAAGTGCGAAAATAATGTCGACATGCCCGGCGCGTTGAGCGCCCGAGCTTCAATCACAGCGGCAATAGACTCACGCGGCCATCTGCGGATTCAATTTGGCGAATTCAGTTGGAAACAATTCGTTAGTCAACAGGCGCCAAGACAGAGCAGAGTCGCTAAGATGGCCACGACGGCCATTGAATTGGCTATTGAATTGGCCATTAAGTTAGGTAGGTAAACAAGGGGTTTCATGTACTCATAAGACTGCCGCCAATCCCCAGGTTCCGTCAGGTGTTACCTTTGGCATAAGGGATGGAGATGCTCCTGGGAAGGAACATCTTTTGGCGCTATGCGCATTCGATTGAGGTTCATCCCTGGCACTTGTAAGGTTAGTGCCTTAACCGGAGAGAAGAACGATGGCCGATAACGCAATTAATCCCACCCGAGCGCAAAACTATCCTGAATGGTACCAAGAGGTCATCAAGGCCGCTAACTTGGCTGAGAACTCGCCGGTTCGCGGCTGTATGGTCATCAAGCCTTGGGGGTATGCGCTTTGGGAGAACATGCAGGCTGTTCTCGATGGCATGTTCAAGGCCACCGGGCATATGAACGCGTATTTTCCGCTGCTTATCCCACTGTCATTTCTCGAAAAGGAGGCCGAGCACGTCGAGGGCTTCGCTAAGGAGTGCGCCGTGGTCACGCACCATCGCTTGACCCCGGGGCCTGATGGTAAACTTCGGCCTGACCCGGCAAGTGCGCTCGAGGAGCCATTGGTGATTCGACCGACATCAGAGACGATCATCGGTTACCAGTACGCCAAATGGGTGCAATCCTACCGTGATCTGCCGATTTTGCTCAATCAATGGTGCAACGTCATGCGCTGGGAAATGCGGACCCGAATGTTCCTAAGAACGGCGGAGTTCCTGTGGCAAGAAGGTCATACCGTCCATGCGAGCTCGGAAGAGGCAGTCGAAGAAACCATGAAGATGCTCGATGTCTACTCTGACTTTGCCGAGAATTACATGGCGATGCCGGTAGTGAAAGGAATGAAGACGCCCGACGAGCGTTTTCCAGGTGCCGTCGACACTTATGCCATTGAAGCGATGATGCAGGATAAGAAGGCGCTGCAAGCGGGCACTTCGCACTTTCTCGGCCAGAACTTCGCCAAAGCCAGTGGCATTAAGTTCCTCAGTAAAGAAGGTAAAGAGGAGATTGCGTTCACCACTTCATGGGGAGTTTCGACTCGGCTGATTGGCGGACTGATCATGGCTCATTCGGATGACAATGGCTTGGTGATTCCGCCGAAGCTCGCGCCCTTGCATGTGATGATCCTGCCGATCTTTCGTAATGAAGACGAAAAACCGGCGGTGATGGAGTATGTGAACTCCCTTGCAAAGGAACTGCAGGCGCAAACCTTTAATGGTGCCGCGGTCAGAGTGAAAGTCGATGCCCGTGATATGCGTGGTGGCGATAAGGCTTGGGAGGCCATTAAACAAGGTGTGCCAGTGCGAGTGGAAGTGGGGCCGCGTGATATCGCGCAAAACGCCGTTTTCGTCGGCCGGCGCGATAAAGGTCCGAAGGAAAAGAGCGGCATGCCGCGGGCGCAGTTCGTTGGCGAGATTGCAAGCATCCTCAACGATATTCAATCAACATTGTTTGCTCGTGCTAAATCCTTCCGTGATGAAAACATGAGGAAGATCGATTCGTTCAAGGAGTTCGAGGAGTTCTTCGCCGGTGAAGATGCCGGCGGCTTTGCGCTGGTTCATTGGAATCCTGCGGCGATCGGTCATGAATCTCTGCCTAGGCTGAAAGTGACTCCGCGCTGTATCCCTCTTGATGGCCCCTCGGAGAATGGCAAATGTATTTTTACGGGGCAGCCGTCTTTGAAGCGTGTGATTTTCGCCAAAGCCTATTAGCGCATTAGCGTTATTGGCAACAGGATGGAATCCAGGGCTTTATGTCGCCAAGACGACAAAAAGCCCGGCGATAACCACCGATGCCGAGACAAAGCTGAGAAACTGAATGAATGGGATCAAGCCTCGTTTGCTGATTCTTCTGGAATTCATAAAACTACCTCCAGTGGATAAAAGCTAGCGACCGCCGTGAATCGGTAACTTCAAATACAGAATGCCGCGGATCAGAGGGTGTTGGGTTTTATATTTTTGTCGCGATAAATTTTGGGCAAAAAAAAGGGCGATCGAAACGTTGTGGGAGACCGTGGGATGGGGTCCAACGTGTTCGATCGCCTAAGGGAGATCATTTCAAGAGATCACTGACAAATATAGAATGCCACCGCGGCATCGACAATCGAGTTGAGAAATTTGTCGCGATCAACTATCTGAAACTACAACGGAACTTCATTGGACGTTAAAGAGTTACACAACCTTTTTTCGCAAAATGAAGCACTTCAGCTGAGAGCTAGGTATTCGTCATAAGTGACAGAACGGTCATCTTTAATACCCAAATCGAGCTCAATGATTCGATTAGCGGCAGTTTGCAGGAACTCGTGATCATGTGAAGTGAAAATCACTACGCCCTTGAAACGAACAATACCTTCGTTGACCGCAGTGATGCTCTCGATGTCAAGATGCGCCGTGGGGCCATCAAGCATGAGAACGTTGGCTCCTGAAAGCATCATTTTCGCGAGCATGCAGCGTACCTTTTCACCGCCGGAAAGCACACTCGGATTTTTAAGTTCCTCGTCGCGACTAAAGAGCATTTTTCCAAGGAAGCCACGAATAAACGATTCATCTTTTTCTTCGGAGAACTGTCTGAGCCAATCGACCAGAGTGTCGCAGCCGGCGACTTTTTGAAAGTACTTGGAGTTATCGACGGGAAAATAGCTTTTCAACGTGGTGATTCCCCAAGTAACCGTTCCGGAGTCAGGCTTGGCGTCGCCATTCAGTATGTCAAGGAGTGCGGTTTTGGCGATATCATTTCGTCCAAGCAGTGCGACCTTGTCGCCCTTCTTAAGGGTAAAGCTCACATCTTTAAGCACCAGTTCGCCATTGATGGTTTTGTTGATGCGCTCGCATGTGACCACGTCGTTACCAAGTTCGCGTTTCGGGTCAAAGCCGACAAAGGGAGACTGCCGCGACGATACCGGCATGTCAGTGAGATCAAGTTTCTCGAGCTGTTTTTGCCGTGAAGAGGCCTGGCGGGATTTCGAGGCATTGGCACTGAAGCGACGAATAAACTCCTTAAGGTCCTCGGCCTTCTCGGAAGTCCTGCGATTTTTGTCGGCAAGCAAACGCTGATTGAGATCGCGTGCTTGGCGCCAGAAATCGTAATTGCCGGTGTAGACATTGATCTTGCCGAAATCGATATCGGCGATATGGGTGCACACCTTGTTGAGAAAGTGACGATCGTGCGACACGACGATGACCGTATTCAAGAACTCAAACAGAAAGTTCTCAAGCCACTGAATGGCGTAAATATCAAGATGGTTGGTCGGTTCGTCGAGAAGTAGAATGTCGGGCTTGCCAAACAGCGCCTGCGCAAGCAGGACCTTCACCTTATCGCCCGGATCGAGTTCTTTGACGAGTTTAGTGTGAAGCGGGGTTGAAATTCCCAGGCCCTCGATCATGGTTCCGGCTTCGGCCTCGGCTTCCCAGCCATTGAGCTCGGCGAAAAGTGTCTCTAGATCCGAGGCGCGCACACCGTCGGCATCGGAAAAATCGGCCTTGGCGTAGAGGCGATCCTTCTCTTCCATTGTCGCATAGAGGCGTTGGTTGCCCATGATTACGGTTTTGAGTACCTCGCACTCATCGAAGGCGAAGTGGTTCTGCTTGAGAACAGAAAGCCGTTTGTCGCCGGGAAGTATGATTTCGCCGGTAGTCGGTTCGATCTCTTTGGCGAGAATTTTCAAGAACGTCGATTTGCCGGCGCCATTGGCGCCGATGAGGCCATAGCAATTGCCTGGTGTGAACTTGACATTCACTTCGTCAAAAAGTTTGCGACTGCCGTACTGAAGGCTGACGTTGGAAGTACTGATCATAGGGGGATTGGCTCCTCAAAGCGCTTAATGAGGCGGAAAGTAACATAATCTCAGGCAAAATTGCGAGAAATTTGCCATGATCCAGTTGTGTCCAATTTGGTTGTGTATAACTAGGATTTGATCTCGCCCGCGAGAATCCCGAGAAGGCGCGCCACATCTTGGCGATCGTTGTAGAGATGAGGGGCGATGCGCATGGCGGAACCACGGGCGCTGACGTGTACGCCACGATCCCTGAGACGTTTGACCAGCGGATTCATGTCGGGCCAATGACGATGGCGAGCGCCCAGCATATGGCCGGCAAGGAACTGCGCTGGCGGCAAATTGAAGCCAAGGCCCTGAAGACCTTCGTAGATGTCGGCAACGAGCGAAGTTACATGGGCAAAAATCGCCGGCACAGTCAGCTCGTATATCAGACTCAAGGATTCAACCGCCATTGGCGTCAAATGAAACTGGCTGCGTTCACCGGCATCGAAGCGTCGGGCGCCGTCTTGATACTCACCACGATACTCGATGAGGCGGCTAAAGTCCTCGGAGCCGCGGCGATTGATCCAGTTGTTTTCTAATGGTTGGCCATCGAGCCAGCGGTCAGCAACGTAAAGGTAGGCCATGCCGTAGGGGCCGAGCTGCCATTTATAGCCCGTTGAAAACAGAAAGTCCGGATCGAAATCGGCAATTGAAAACGGTACGACGCCAAATGACTGGCTTACGTCGACAATGAAACGTGCACCAACCTCTCGAGCACGGCGCGAGATCTGTTTGAGATCAAAATAGGCGCCATCCGTCCAGTCTGCTAATGGCACCGAAACCAATGCCGTTTTAGGACTGATACATGCCAAAAAGGCTCCGGTCCAATCACCGTTCTCAGGGCGATGTACGAAGTTCAGTTGAGCACCGTCACGGCGGGCGGCCTCAATCCAGGGGTAGACATCACTTGGAAAGTCGTCTTGCGGGAGCAGGATCTCTTGCCCTGGCTGGAGGCGTAGATTCTTCACGGCAGTTTCAACGCCATAGCTCACGCTCGGAATCAAAGCGACATTGCGAGGCATCGTGCCCCAGAGCGTAGCCACCTTTGAGCGTAACCTTTCGCTCGCGTCGAAAAAGTCAGAGGGAATGGTCTCCCAATATCGAGCGGTGCGTCGAGTAATCGCATCCACGCCAGCTTGGGCCGAAGCGATCGGCATTGGGCTCCACGCCGCAGCATTTAAATAAACGATCTCTTTATTGAGCTGGAAGAAATCCTGAAAGCTTTCTGACATGGCCTAACGCTAACAACCCCAAACGTGCGGCGCAAGACGCTCGGGGGCGCAATCCCTGAATTAGGGGCGTTTTTTGGGGCCCCCTGTTGGCAATCTGACGCTCATCACCTTTGTGTACGAATTCAAATCGAATATAAGACCTATTCACCTGGCATAGAGGATGCACTGCCCGGGGCAGCGCCTGTGTTTTTTTATGCGCGTGAAGGTGAAGGCTATGCGAATTGCTGTGCGTTTTCGGATCACCACATTGATATTGGCTTCAACGATTCTTGCGTCGAGCGAGCGTTTTGCTATTGCATCGGTGGGTAACCAACAGCAGGCAGGACAACAGACGTCGCAACAGACGTCGCCATTACAGGGGGTGGCTTCACAGATCGCTAACCCTGGTTTTGTTCAACCTGAATGTTCAATGGTTTGCGGCGACCTTAAAAAGAAACTCAAGGCCAATAGCCGTAACGTAGAAGTCGAACTGGCCCGCTGGCAGCAGCGCCTTGGTCTCAAACATGACGTTGTCCGCTACGATGACGGTCTATCTGCGGCCGAAGAGTTGCTCCATTTCATGGCCACGCATTACCGCGTGAAGCCAATCGGTAATCAAATGAACCCGGCATTTCTGACCTATATGATGATGAAGTGCTTTCCTGAGGCACATGTCGACCAAACCCATGCGCGGATGTCGAAACTCGTCGACACTCTTTGGGTCGCCAAGAATCTTCCGATCGAAAAGAGCATCGCGACCTGTAAGTAAATCTGCCTAGTAGGTGTGCTCAGTAGGTATGCTCAGTAGGTATGCCCTTTAGGGTTTTCTCAGAAATCGCGACTGATAGACCTTTAAATAATTTCGGCGGCGCGGGCGGCGAGCCCTTCGATCACGGAATGAAAGAAATTGCTGCCGACAATCTTTTCTTGGCCAAAGCGGCGCACCAAGCCGCCTTGGATGGCGCGCAATTTCGAAGTTCCGCCGGTACAATAAACAATGTCTATTTCTGCAGCTTTGAGGCCACTGGCCTTCACGGTTTCATCCATGACCGCTAGAATCTTCTCGGCCGAGTTCCAAATCTGCGCATCAAAATCCGGGCGAACCACATCAATCGAAATTTCTGCACCCGGATATTGAAATGAAAACGGCGCGGTATCAACCGAGCTCAAGTGGCGCTTGGTTTGATCGATCGCCTCAAAGAGCGCAAAGCCCTGTTGATCTTCGACGATCGCGAACAGACGGTCGAGACAAACGCGGTCCCGTTCGTTAAGCGACCAATTACGGACCGAGCGGAAAAAGTGCAAGTAGTCGCTGCGTTGAAGTTGCGCGATGTCGGCTGGGCTGCAAATATGATCAAGCAGACTCTTGGGCATTTCGAGAATGTTGCTTCCCATCGGCACACGGTATTTGACCTTCGAGCCCAAGTGCGGAGCGATACTTGCGCGCATGAAGTCGCCATCGACCACATCGCCAGCGACGCTAATACCGCCGATCGAGAGAACGTCAGAATCACTAAAAGTTTCGGGGCCGATACGAATCACGGTAAAGTCGCTGGTGCCGCCGCCAAGATCGACCACTAAAACTGTTTTTGTTGAGGTCATGGATTTACGCAGTTCAAAAGCCGCTGCTAGAGGCTCGGGGAGAAAGTTGACTTCCTTAAAGCCGGCAATTTCGGCTGCGCGTCTGAGGCGGCGCTCGGCGAGCTTATCTTTAATGGGGTCGTCGGAGAACTTTGCCGGGCGACCGATCAGCGCGCGCGTCACATCGAGGTTTAGAATTTCGCAAGCTCGTTTGCGCATTTCGAGCAAAAAGTAACCGATCAAATCCTCAAGACGCACCATGCGATTGTCGATCCACGAGCCGACGAAGGACTCCGAAGGCAGGTACTTCTTTACGGAGCGAACCAAGCGACCTTCGGCCTGGCGATCGCTGTATTCAACGATGGCGCGTTGCCCATAGAAGCAAAGATCACCATGGGGAAAGTAGAGCACGCTGCGAAATACACTTGGATCCGGAGCGTCGTGATCGAGTGCGAGCGGTGGCGTGGTGATGTGAGCGTCAGTGGCCGCCAAGAGGCTATTGGACGTGCCGTAGTCGATGGCGAGTACGACATCTTCAGCGCGCGCAAAACGATAGGCATGAGTGGATGCACCGGTCATACCGGCCCTTTGGTTGGGGTTGTAGAAACTTTGATTGTGGGGAAGGAGTTAGTATGGTTGAGAGCGTTCCGCTTGGCAAGCGCTTGCGGAGCGATTTATGTTTAACGGGGTGAAATAAAGCGGAAGTTGGGTAGAGTCTCCAGCGGAGTTGGGCTTCCCCATTCGATGCCTGCGTAGTTCGATTTCAGGTTGGTCACAAGGTTCCATCGACCCTCAAGTGTTGACCAGCGGTAGAGACGAACAGTTAAGCTTCCGAGAAGTGCTTCGTAATCGTGAAACACCGGCCCTTCGGGAGTTTGAAACTGTAGGTCCATGAATTTTTCAGGTGGCGCATAGGCAGAAATCTCAATGCGTTCGTTTTTTGAGTTCTGTGCGACGACTTCCCATTTTCCCCAGGAAATTTCGAAATCGACCCAATTGAGCAGATCCGTGGTGCGAAAAGCATATTCTTTGCCTGCGTGCCTGAGACCGATGCAAAGTCCCTGTAAGATGTATGTGCCGAGAATTTTTGGCTCGCCACCGCCGACCGCAAGTACGGTGCCGGGCGACTTGGCAAAGTGGTTGGACGTGATCCAAGTCCACCATTTTGGGAATGAGCGTCCCCAATTGCGATCTTGGTAGGCGGGGGCATTTTTGATGGCGATGATGCGATCATCGATGCGGATCCAGCCGTTCATCCGTGCCGATGCTTGTGCCGGGTACCAGTAGATTCCCGAAGCAATAGGTGCCGACATCGTCCACCCCATGGCATTAAAATGCCACTCGTGCTTAATCTTAAGATCCCAGCTGATTTGGCGACCGAGTTCGTCGGTGATAGCCCCAGTGATCTGTTTGTCGGTGGCGTGGTTATCGGCAATTCGCACTTCGGTACGTTCGTAGCTAGCCTGAAAGTTCGCGACCGGAAAGTTCTTCTGCGTGAAGAAACGGGCTTTGGACTCGCCAAATTGCAGAAAAGCTCTGCTTGCCGGGCGCTCTTGCTTGAGGTCCCAGGGATTCACAATACCGTAAGTGAACAAAAAGGCGTTGTCGCTGACCGGGTCGACGACTTTATAGAACCACCACTCGTACCAGTTGCCGCGATCGACTTCGCCGTTCTTGGCAATGACATTGTCACGATTCCATAAATAGGAATTATATGGATCAGCACCGGCTGCCGTGTTGAGGAGGAGAAAGAGAGTGATGAGCAGCACTTTGAGACTGATGAAATGCGACATAAGAAGAGTATATTTTTAGCTCTAAAAACGGACAAGACCTGCCGGCTGGGGCTGCCTGGCCGAGTTCGAGATCTGTTCTTTCGTCGTGTCGCTGGTTCTGGTTTGGGCCTAGCCACTCAGGAGGTTTGGTGCTAGGTTCCGGTGGCATGAATACACAGTCACCACCTTCACCAGTTCTCGTCGCTTCGGCCATTATTCATGAAGGCGAGCGTTTTCTGATCTCTCGCCGTTTACCGGATGCCAAGATCGAAGCCGGGAAATGGGAGTTTCCAGGCGGTAAGGTTGAATTTGGTGAGCACCCAGAAGCGTGTTTGCGGCGAGAGATTCGCGAAGAACTCAATCTTGAGATCGAAGTCGAGTCGTTCTATCAGTTGGTCTCGCATGTTTACACGGCTTCACCGCGGCTCGCACATGTTGTTCTACTTTGCTATTTTGCGCGTGTAACCGGTGGTGAGCTTCAGTGTCTTGATGTTGCCGAAGCCAAATGGGTCAATCGTGATGAGCTTAAGGATTACGATTTTGCCGTCGCCGATATTCCGGTTGTCGCTAAGCTCACATCTGAACTCGTTTAAGCAGCGCATGAAAATGGACTGAGTTATTTCTTTTTCGTTTTGTGGGCGCGAACAATGACATTATTGAGATCGTAGCTGTTGATTTCAATCTTTGCTTCGCCGTTATACTTGCTAGATTCAACCCGTAATGAATAGGTGCCGTTGGCTAGAACGCCATTGAGGGTGAACTTTCCGTCGGAATCAGATGAGGCGCTTGCTAAGCGCTGTTCGTCCTTAGAGAAAACGGTGAGGCCGACAAAGCGAAGTGGAATTTCGGGGGCATCAATCTCGCTAATGACCACCATGCCGCGAATATGAGTGTGGCGCTCTTTAGTTTTGATGATCGGCACGACGACATGGTCGGGGCCTTGGGCGCTGGATTCGTAATTTTCGCCGTGAAGGTAATCAAGTGAGCTTTTCTTTTCGGTTTTAGGGCCATATACGCAGGCCATAAAAGTGAATGTGCTCACTGTCGCAATAAGCACAAAATTGAAAATTGTAAAAAACCTGTTTTGCATTGCCCAGCTTTCTGTTCAGGCAGCCAGGATAGTTCTGGAGTGGTTTCATGTCGAGCCCAGGAATGGTCATTTTGACTCCAAACAGAAGATAGGCCAAAGACTGGCCAAATATTGCCAGTGTCTTTGAAAAAAAGGTAATGGCGCCCCAAGGGGAATCGACTTATAAGCGTCGCAGGGAGGTAGATATGAAAAATTTTATTCTCGCAACATCTCTGGTGCTGACGCCGATAATTCCGGTGATTTCAGTTGATGCAAACGCATTGACCGTGCCGGGCGGAGTGATGAAACACAAATTGAGCTGTCAGATCCTCGATCAACGCGTAGGTGTAGGCTATGGGCTTTTGGTCAAGACGCAAGCCCTTGCGCCACAGTACAATGTGCGTGGCATTTCGCTCTTGAGTTGGGTGGTGTATCCAAACGCACCGATCACCGAAAAGGACCTGGAGCAACTCCATCAGGATGCGACGTCAGCGACGTTTGCTTCGCCTGACGGACAAGTCAAAGTCGAACTCGATAAAAGAGACTACCGCGCGGAGGTCTTCTTTGACGGTAAGCTTGCACTGAGCTGTAAAAAGTAATCTTAGTAAGACTCTTTATGAATTAACGTTAAGAGACGATGTTGTCGCGAGACTCTGAACTTGCGTGGCATCGTCTTTTTTTTCGTCTATTTTATGGAAGTGATGCGGAATCTGCGATTGCACCAATTCCGTTAGAGCTCGCCGGCTGATCGGTTTCGCTATGTAATCGTCGGCGCCGGCATCAAGACATTTCTCGCGATCCTCTTTCATCGCGTGTGCTGTGGTGGCAACAATCTTGACTGGTCGGGACTCAGGCGATGTCTGCCGTTCACGCTCCCATTCGCGAATCGCCTTGATTGCCGTGTATCCGTCCATTATGGGCATCTGGATGTCCATGAGGATGAGGTCGTATTGACGGCTCTTGAATTTAGTGAGCGCCTCTTGTCCATTCATGGCTTTATCCACGTCGACATTAATAGGGCGCAAGAACTCACCTAGTAAAAAGCGGTTGTCCTCGGCATCGTCGACCAGGAGAATGGCGGGTTTTTGAGTGAACGTGACGTCAGAAACCGGCAGCTGTTCGCTGGGGGGCTGTGAGAACGAACCTATGGGCATGGGCATGGGTCTCATGAAAATGCGCAACTCAAAGGCACTGCCTTGTCCGGGGCTACTTGAGACTGAAATGGTGCCGCCCATTTTCTCCATGAGTTTTTTGGCGATTGCCAAGCCAAGACCTGTGCCACCGAACTTCCGGGTGACACTCGAGTCTGCCTGCGAGAAAGGTATAAACATATTTTTTTGAAACTCAGGCGACATACCAATACCCGTATCGCGAACGGTCACGGTGATCGGCACGAGCCCCTGAGACTCGGGATTCGCTTTGATGTGAATGACGACTTCACCATGGTCCGTGAATTTTACGGCGTTTCCAATGATGTTCACTAACACTTGCCGCACTCGCGCGGCATCGCCTGAAATCAAGGGAAATGGTTTATCATCGACGTGAAATTGATAGGCTACCGCTTTCGCCGCGGCTTCGTGCTCGAAGATTTCAAAACAGCTGCGGGCCAACTCGACGAAGTCAAAGGGCTTTGCCATGATGTCGAAACCCTCGTTTTCAATTTTGGAAATATCGAGGATGTCACTGATCAGTGTTAAGAGGGCATCGCCCGCTTTTTTGGAGGTTTGTACATATCGCATTTGTTGTTCGTTGAGCGCTGTGCTCTCGATCAATTCGGCCACGCCGAGAATCGCCATTAATGGCGTGCGAATCTCGTGGCTCATGGTGGCGAGAAACATACTCTTGACGTTGCTGGCTCGCTCAGCGGCTTCTTTTGCCTGGAGAAAGAGGGCTTCGTGCTTTTTGCTTTCGGAGATGTCTTTGTAAACAGACATCCAGACTTCGCCGTGCACGGCATGCGTGAAGGCAGAAATGGAAACCGAACACCAGAAAACCTTTCCATCTTTCGTAAGACTTGCCGATTCGCCTTTCCACACACCTTTTTGGTAGAGAATCTTGTCAATGTCAGGTGAGTTGTTGGGAGCCATGTCTCTGGAAGACTTTGTCGAGGGTGCCTGAAGAAACGAAGTTTTCTTGCCTAGAAGTTCCCCTGATTGATATCCGAACATTCGCTCCAAGCCCGGATTTGTATAAAGGATGGTGGCATTGGTCGAGTCAACCAGGGCAACCCCTTCGGTCATCTGATCAACGATTCTTGACTGCAAGCGAATGTCGTCTTCCCGCTGATTGTTTGCGCTTATTTGCAAATGCCGATAGCGCTCTGGAATCAAAGGCGCGATCGAGCCAAATCGTTCCACGATGGGAAAGGTACCATCCGCCTGGCAGCGAGAAAGATAGGTATTTACCGTGGCGTGGTGAGTGGCGGCATCCATGTCAACTTTGCCTTGGGGCCCTTGCAGGGTGGCTCGTTCAAGTGCGTTAACCAGATCTTCGGGATCGAGACTTTGCGCGAGGTTGGCTGCTTGCGCGAAGGCTTTGACGCAAAGATAGGTGCCTTCGCCAAAGTATGTTAGAATTCCGTTGCCGTTGGGCCATAGGCCATCAACGTCAGATCTACGCGCCAGACGTTGCAGATACTCGCGATTCTCTGGAGTATCTACCGTCATAAAGTAGGTGTTGCTGGAATAAAATCCCTCGCGCACCTCGGGTGAGAGTTGACTTGCCATCATCTCATCAAAATGTCCCATGACGACAGCCATACGTTGTTTAAGTCCGCAGGCCGTAAAGTTCTTAAGAAACTGTAGTTGGTCATTTCCAGCGAAATAAGGGACAAGTACGTCGGCGTCGGACTGCTCCACGATCTGCAAAAGGTTGTCAATTTCCTTCGTGTCGGTTCCCAACGCGAGATACTCTTCGCCCATGACACGGCCACCGCTGGCTTCAAGCGCGCGTTTGGCGGCGGCGATCGAACCGCGAGGCCATTCGTAGTTATTGCCGGCAAAGAACATTTTGGGGCCGTATTTCTTGGCCATAAATGGAATCATTTGGTCGATTTGTTGGTTGGGCAAAGCGGCGAAGTGAAAAAAGTAACGGCTGAGGATGCTACCCTCATAAAATGAAAAATTGAGATAGGGAATTTTCTGAATTTCAGCCACACGATAGGCAACGGCAATTCGGGAATTTGAGAGTAAATTGCCGATAATGGCAACACACCCGTGCTGGTGAACTAATTTTTCCGCCGCGGTGACGGCGGATTCCGGTAGACTGCCGTCATCTTCGATGACGAGTTCTAAAGGCCTTCCTAACACTCCGCCTTGCTCGTTGATCTCGTCACAGGCGATTTGCCCGGCGCGTGAGATTTCGGGGCCGTAGATGTTTACGACTCCCGAGAGAGGCGGCATGAGGCCGAGCCGAATTTTCGCTTTGTTTGAGTTCACGCAAAAAATATACACCAGACAGAATCAAACTGAAGGCTAACTCGCACTCTGCCGTATTAAGATTTCATTAACGCCAATACACAAAAGTGAGCCGAATCTTAATCCTTTGGATGGAAGCCCCGGGTCATTAAAAACTGATCTAGTACTTTGACAGATAAATTTCTAGCCGGTCTCACCGAGACTTCTTCGCCGGTTGGTATCTAAATTTTTTCCGCGCTTTCTTTTTGGTGAAGGTCCAGTTGATGGTGATCTTCTCCTTATTGGCTCGTTTGTTCC
>SXRI01000138.1 GCA_005793615.1 Bdellovibrionales bacterium | reverse complement strand
CCTGCAGCTATCGCCTCATCGCACTTATCAATAGGTCTAGTGGTTTCGCTTTCGCCAAGATCTTGGTCTAGTTCTGATCGTCCGCCGTTCGCGTCCCATTTTGACACACTCTCGGTAACATTATTTACCGGTAAACGCGCTTCGTCGGTACACTTAAGAGTAAAGAAAACTAATGCGTTAACTCGCGCCTAATCAGCAGTTTGAGGTGTTTCGAATGAGAGTCCTCATTTTAGCAATCCCGATCATGGTCGCCAATTTGGCTTTCGCTTCCACTGATACTCAGAAAAGCAAAAGCTGTAACTGGACAATTGAAATTTTTAAGTCACAACCGAGTGAAGCCTGCAAAAAAGATTTTCTTGGCAAAGTGAAAAACGACCAAGATAAAATCTTCGTCGAACGGATTTTCAAAAATTGGGAACCACTCACTGGTTACGACATCGTCATCGACAACGGTTTCATCCAGATCTGGAACGAAAAGGAAGATGATTTCCTGCAGATGCAGTGGTTGTCGTTTGATCCGGCAATTGCCTATATTAACGGTGTGATTGTGACTGATGACCTGAAAGACCCTTCATTCTACCGTCGCATGGAGCGCATGTTCCAAAAAGCCGGTGACACCGAGGTGGTGGCAAGCGCCACAAAACGCCTGAGTCCGCTTGAGATTTTTCTTTTCTCGGATGAAGCATATGCCAAAGCCAAAGCCCGAGCTGCGAACCGTAGCCCCGCCGAAGTAGGCGCCTATATGTTCACGGTCGAGGGTATGGATGGCGGCGGCCGCGCCGCCGAGGATGCTTTTGCTGGCGTGTATGGCAAGAATTGGACGCCGAATTGGGCAAATAACGGTTTCCTCCATGATGGCGGCTATGTCGATAAAGGAGGGGCGTGGTCCAAACCCACTATCCAGTGTCGTGATACCGGTCAGAACGGCCGAAAGGCCCTACAAGCAGTCGAGGCCACCATCTTCAAAGACAATAAAGTGACCATTATGCCGATTGGCAACTCGCGCACCGAATTCTATGTTTTCGGTTATCCGGGTAAAGAGTCGGTGGTTAAGGTTGATATGTCCGGGAAAAAATTTGGCACTGGCGTCACCGAGAGGTCGGGTGGTGGCAAGGGCAAAGGGCGCTGGCGGAAAGTTAATGGCAAAACTCGCTACCAGGTACGGCGCAACGGTCGTTGGCAGAACTCTAAATATCATCCACCGCGGTCTGTTTACTATCCTTCGTGCGATCGCCGTTTCAACGCAGAAACAAATGCCACGTGCGGCAGCGTGTGGGAGCAAATGGCGAATCTTGGCAACGAGACTAAGTTCACTGATGAAGACGGTGCTGCGGCAAAAGGAGTTAGGGAACAGCTGGTAGGAAAAGCAGTTGGGACATATTTAAAGGAGCTTAAGGACCAAGCAGCCAAATTCGGTCGTGAAATTAAGTTTGGCAGCGACATTCATTGTGAGAGCCCAAAATTATTTTCGGACAAAGAGACTAGGGCCGAGTTGGTGGCGGTTTGTCGCGACTATCTGGAGAGAAGCACCAAAGGTTCACGCACGAATTTCGCCGCCGATGGCAAATCTAATCTACAGCACTGTAAAATCGCGAAAGGTGCCGATGGCCAACAGAAAGTGGAGAAGTGCACCGACAAACCTGACGATGCCACGATTGCGACGGCCGGTAGTTATCCCGAGGAGAGTAAAGTCTACCGAACTCAGGTCGACGTGATGAAAAACTATGTTGCTCTATACAAAAAACACGGCGCTCTTCGTGATGAAAACGAAATCTGTCCCGGACTTGAGCTGTCGAACAAATGGCAATCCAACGCCGAGGAAAAAGGCCAACTGGGATTGGGAAAGGTAGCTGATCTTGGTACCTGCATCGCTCCGGACGCGAATGCGCCCAAAGAACTCAAAGATGCCTACGCTGCCATTGGCAGAGGTGCCGAGAAAAACTACCGGGATAAACAAGGTAGTGAATTTCATCGCCAGATCGAGAAGCGAATCTTGGGTGCGATGATGTTAAGTGAATGTTGTGACAATAGCACGTGCCAGACCAATGCACTCAATAGCATGAACCTCAAGTTTGAGGGAGGCAAGAGCGACGCTGTCAAATAACTAGAAAATGGGTCGGGCCGGGGGGCTAATACTATTTACTACATGGAGATTAAGTTATGCAGAAGATGATGAAGTTCCCTCGCACACTGATTTTCGGATTGATTGGCTCGCTGGCGCTGCCGCTCGTTCTGACGAATTCGGCACAAGCAGCGGCACCTTCGTGCGACTGGGCCTACGAGATGTTTAAAGACAAAGTGAGCGAGACCTGTCAGCAGGAGTTTCTCACTAAACTCACCGATGAGCAGGATAAGATCTTCGCTCGCCGCATGTTCGCAACCTGGGAGCCGCTTAAGGGTTACGAACTGGTCATCGACCAAAATCTCATTCAATACGTCAATGACGATACCGGCGATGATTTTCAAATGTTCTGGCTGTCACAAACGCCGGCGATCGCAGTCATCAACGGCGTCGCCGTCGTTGACGAGACTAAAGACCCTTCGATTTATCGTCGCATTGAGCGCATGCTGAAAAAGGCCGAGGAAACCAGTACGGCCCAGAATACGCCGCAGAACGCTCCGCTCATCAATCCGATTCAGCTTTTCTTGTTTTCCAATGAAGCTTACGCCAAGGCTAGCAGCAGGCGCCAGTTCGTACCCTTTGTATTCACGGTCTCCGGCCGCTCGAATACGGCCGAGGAGTACTTTGATAATGACGACAAGGGCGGCGATACCATCGCTGGTTGGGCATCGGGCGCATTGAAGGACAAAGGGTATCTACCTCGGAGCAGTACTTGGGGCTTTAATTCTAGTAGAACCCTGCAGTGTAATAATCCACCTGAGTCGGGCATGCTCGCGAAACACACGGAAACAATTGATGGCAAAGATGTCGAAATCACCGCTACCTCACGCACGGACTTTGTTGTCAAAAACTATCCTAAGGCTGGTGATACGCTCAAAGTTCACATGAAAGGCGAGGCAACCAGCGAAGCCTTCGGTACCAGTGGGAAGCGAGTGGCCAATACCGATTGGCGTGGCAAACAAATTTGGTCCAAGCCTAACCCGAAAACCGGAAAGCGCCACAGGCTCTATCGCTCGGCAATCCCTTGCAACGACATGTTCAAGGATTCTGACGACTTTCACGAACAATGCGTAAATGCCTGGTTCGACCTCGCCGACAAAGAAGAATTCAAAGAGATCAAAAACTACCTCGATGAACCAGTGGTGAAGGTCGAGGAAAAAGGCTTCGGTGAGAAGATCGGCGATGGAGTAGGTAGGGCCCTAGCCGGTGACAAGCCGGATCCGGGTTCTTTGCGAGGTATTCGCTGTTCCACGTTCTATGGCGGCAATGGCGATAGTGATAAGCTGAAAAGAAAGCACTGCGAAGACTACTTCAAGAACCTGGTCTTTGGCAGTAAGGGTGCCCACATTAAAGAGGGCGGGGCCACATTTCATCTCTGTGAAAACGGTAACCTCAAAGCTTGCGTGAAAAAAGATCCGGGCGAGATCGCGCTCTCCGACAAAGATGCCGTGGGTACGGCGTCTTGGTATAAGGAATACGAGGCCCGTAAGAAGTATCGCGACCTTCTGCGCACGGACCTCGAACGGATCGACTATCGCAAACTCAGTAAAACCGAGAAACAGGCCATCGACGCGAAACCCGCCGATACCGCCAAGTACAAGGCCAAAGTCGATGAGATCTGTCCATTGCCGCGGGCCTTAGGCAGCAGCATCGCGTTTGCCAAATGCGGCTCGCCCCCGAAAGGTGTAAAGCAAGGTACACTCGATGCCTACAAAGTCATTAGCGACGCCGATAAGCGAACTCCGGACGCGGCCGGCGGTCCTTTCCGCGATAGGATCGAACGGCGCCTGATCGGCAATATGATGATGGGCGATTGCTGTGCCAGTAAGAACTCGGTTTGCATCGACAAACTCAAAGAAAAATACCAAATCGATCTCGACGGCAGCAAGCACGAGAAGTCAGTTCATTAATCACTTAAAGAACTGGACCAAGGTCAGCTCATGAATTTGTTTATGAGCTGCCGAGTTTCGTCTAGAATTTTAATTGAAAATGAGAGCGCGGCGGAATTTCTCGATCAGCTGACCGCCGCGATCTCAAGAGTCCGCAACTATCAATGAGGTAAAAAATGGCATTGCCGTTACCAATCCGATTTTTGGTTCTGAGCGTGTTTTCGCTACAAACGCTAGCGCCGACAAATTTAGCTTTCGCCGACGAGGCCGCTTCGACAACTGAGCCAGCTTCCCCTTCACGTGAGCCAGCGGCAGCCAGCACCGCGGCCCAGGAGGCGGAGTATTCGGAGATGATGACACCGTCGAAGGTGGAGCTCGATGAGGTCGTCGAGGAAGCCGCGAAAAAGACAGTCGAATATTCTAAGAAGTTTAAAACCGGCACCGATATTCTTAACGAATTTAAATCGCGTATCAAGGAGGCCGATCAAAAAGTCCTTCTTGATTACATCGGTGATTTAAAAACGAATGGTCCTCTCAAAATTTCGTACGCAAACAAGAAAATGTCGATTCGCTTAGATGGCGGCAAAGTTATTGCCTTCAATTTCTCAGACGTCGAGAACTACAAGATACAGATTGATGGTTCCGTCATCGATATCAGTCCGCTGACGCCGTTGGCGGACCAGCTGTCCGCAATCGAAGCCGCAGTTTTACCGAAGTTCAAATCGGCGAGCCGACTTGATCTACTCTTCCCGCAGGCAAATGCGGTCGTAGCCGGAGCGGCTGCTGGTGTCGCTGCCACAGGATTGAGTTGGACGGTTAAAGGACTCATCGCATCCGGCGTTTTGGGAACGGCTTATCTGGGCGCGGTCTGGGGCCGTGACCAAGTGAACGAAGAGTGGTTAGAGCGCAATCTAAAAGTCATCAACCTTGCAAACGCAACCTGCCAAAAGTATCAGGATCGCGAGATGAAGACGGTATACAAAACCTATACGGTTAAGAAAAAAACTCGCCGTCACCGGCGTTCATCGTTTCGCTATGTCGAATATGAGCGAGCGACGAACGTGGAAATGGGGCCGAGAGAGGTCTTTAATAGAGAGATGAAGGCCCTAGTGGCCGCCCGAGGCGAGCGCCCCAGTGAAGAGGGCGAAGCTCAGCGAGATTGGGATCAAGCAGCTAAACAACTTAAAGATAGATTCGACGGTGCCCGACTGAGCCGTGGATCACTACCCGTCGCGCCGCGGGTATTAGATTGGTCGAAGGCAATAAAAAGCCAGATGTGCGCTGGAAAGGCGACCCGCTGGGGAGTTGCGCAAGGGATTTCGGTGAAAGGCTTTTGGACGGACGAAGATGATGATGAAGCCGACGATGTTTTGTCATTTGATAGTTTGTGTACAAGGTCTAAAGAGCTTGAAGCCTGCCTTGATGAGCTCAACGGTAAGAGCAGGTTGAGTGAGACCGGTAATCGGCATTTGCGTGAAATTCTAGAGAAATCGAAAATTGGCAAGAGCTTCCGTCGTGCCAATAGCATCCCGATAAGAACGCAGAAAGCTGAATCCGTCGATTAAAGATCGCAAAAACAATTTCGGCTCTTCGTGTAGTTGAGGGGAAGAAAAACTCCATTTTTCGTACTGATTTTGTTTAAATCTCCCGCAGCATACAGGTCAGGATTTTCAATTTCAGGTATTCCTCATCGCGCAGTCCGTAGGATCGTCGCTGAATGACT
>SXRI01000137.1 GCA_005793615.1 Bdellovibrionales bacterium | reverse complement strand
GCTTCCGCGTGGTACGGTGTTGCCGTTGATCGATTGGGCTTGGCCTGAAGCGTTTGGTTTGGTGCAAGATCGTTCGGGAATGTCGCGGGTTGAAATGCTTAAAACGTTGAATTGCGGGATTGGTCTCGCGTTGGTGGTTAAACCCGAACATGTTTCAGCGATTGAAGCCGAGGCTGTGGCACAGGGTTATCGTACCTACGATCTCGGTACGGTTGAAGCGGCAGAGGATTCATTGCGAGAGGCTGAGGTACTCTATTGAAGCCTCGATGGGCGGTGATGATTTCTGGTCGCGGCTCGAATCTGGCAAGTCTCTTAGAGTGCCGTGAAGAGGTTGATATCCGCCTGGTGGTCAGTTCCCGCGCTGATGCTTTCGGTCTTTTGCGTGCAAAACGGGCAGGCATCAAGACGCTCGTGACGCCTTACTTGCCGCCGCCAGTCGGACCCGAGGTGGGACCTACTACGCGTCTTGCTACGCGTCCGGGGGCTCCGAAGATCGATTGGGATGCTGTGATTTCGGCAATTGAGGCAAGCGGCGCCACTCACGTATTTCTTGCTGGCTTTATGAAACTGGTGCCATCGAAATTGATTGAGCGGTTTAGTCCGGGAAAGATTGTGAATTTACATCCATCGCTTCTACCAGCTTATCCGGGATTGAAGAGCATTGAGCGTGCTTTTGCCGACGGCCACGATCTCGGTTGCACGGTGCACGAAGTGATTGAAGAGGTCGACTCTGGCAAAGTGCTTTGTCAGCGACGAAGTGTACGGGCCGTGGAGTTCGCACGCTACACCTTAGGTTCAGCGGAATTTTTAGTTCATGTCGATGAACAGCGTCTGGTCCGCGAGGTTCTTCGCCGGTGGAGGTCACCAGCGTGAATCGACCCAAGGACAGATCTAATTTTATCTTTAAGTCCACTTATAAGGATACCCACAAGGACAATGGGCATCATCAGCCTGGAGCTACTGACGTCGTGATCGTATCGGCGTTCGGTCGTGGCGATTGGATGGCGGGTGAGCTTGCCAATCAAGGTTGGAAGGTATCGCTGGTCGATGTGACTTCACATTTGTCCGTCGATCCGGAAGCGATGATTGATGCTGAAGGTCCATTCGGTCTTTTTTCGTGCCGAGAACTTCCGCCCTCTTATCAGGCTCGTTTTTTTGAAGAGAGCGATCTCTTGCCGGTCGAGTCGGGATTTGCTCTTTGGCTCGGTGAAGGCCCTATTGAGTTCGTATCGCAACTAACGAAGCTGCAGTTGGCGCGTGCCGAGGTGAGCAAGCCCACTATCGAATATCTGCGCCAGAAACATGAACCCGGAAGTCGAGAAGGCAAACGCAGCTATCGGCAAGTTATGCAAGAACCCTATCGTTCGAATTGGCCGGCGGGACTTGCGCATCAAATGGCGTCCTCGCTCTTTAGCGAGAACCATCTTGCGCTGGAGTCGGGGACGGCGCTGCCGTTTTTTTCTCCCTATGCCATTCGACAGCCGACGGTCAAAGGGCGCGAGTGGACACATAATACTTTACGCGCGCGTGGAGTTTTCGTCCGCTATCCCGCACGGCCGCTGGATGTACGAGTCACGGGTAAGGTTGTTGATGCCATTGAGATTCAAGATGAATTCGGTGGCGTCGAACAAGCTAAATCCTATGTGTGGATGTTGACGACTGCAGAAACGCGGCAATTGTCTTCTCGGGCGGCATCCAACATAACGCCAAGTGAGCCAGGTGCTCTTTTCACAAAGCTTTTTCCTGGCGGATGTACCCAGCCAACATGGTATTGGCAGAGGTTACGTGTGGATTTACAGGGCACACATCCTGATGATGCGTTACCGGCTGCCTTCGTGGTGATGGATGATGTTTTTCTTCCTTGGACCCATAGCAATCTCGTCGTGATGCGTAGGCGACGAGAAGCCCGCGCTTTTGATGCTTGGCTCAAGCTTCCAATGCGAATTCGCAACGACAAGACGACATTTGACGAATACCTGCTAAAGTTGGCGGGCGAAATCGAAGAACGTCTGCGAGCGCGGATGCCGCTATTGGAACCCCGTTTTACGGTGCCACCGTTAGCCTTGCGGGGGCAAGAGGTGCTGCCAACACCGTCGATGGCGATCTTCGCCGAGGATCCCTTTCTTGATTTGGAAGTGTTGGCGGTTGATAACTTCTTTTTTTGCGGACCTGAACGTTGGGTGCAGCTTGATTGGCTTCATGCCTATCGTCATCAAATGACGATCATCGCTCGCCTGGAGAGGCTCAAGGAACGTTGGGAAGCCGAGGCTCGTCGCCAAGCCGCACGTGAAGAACGACAGAAAGCGCGGCGAGGTTCATCGGGCGGAGAGGCGTCGCCATGATCAGTAATGGAGCAGTAATGAAAACAAGCTGTGTTTGGAGTGGGTAAAATATGATTGATCGTTATACACGGGCGCCCATGGGGGCGGTGTGGGCGCAAGACAACCGATTTGCAAAAATGCTCGAGGTTGAAATTGCGGTCGCTGAAGTTCAGGCGGAACTGGGGTTGATTCCCAAAGAGGCTGCGAAAGCCATCAAGGCCAAGGGCGCATTCTCAGTAAAGCGCATCAATGAAATCGAGGAAACCACTCGGCACGACGTGATTGCTTTTGTCTCGAATGTTGCTGAGAAAGTCGGCCCGATGGGTCGTTATATTCATTTTGGACTGACGAGTTCCGACGTGCTTGATACAGCCATGTCGCTGCTCATTCGCGACGCGGGCGAGATTCTAGGTGAGACCTTGCAGCGCCTGGCGAAAATTCTCAAGGATCGAGCTGTTGAGTTTGCCGGAACTTTGACAGCCGGGCGCACGCACGGCATGCATGCTGAACCGACTTCGTTCGGCATGAAGTTAGCGGGATTTTGGGCTGAAACCGAACGCAATCGTGAGCGCTTACAGGCGGCACTGAAGCAAATCGAAATCGCTAAACTCTCGGGTGCGGTCGGTACTTACTCGACCCAAACCCACCTGGTCGAACAAGGGGTCGCTACTAAACTTCGTCTGGAGCCGGAGCGTTTGGCTACGCAAGTGGTACCGCGTGATCGTCATGCGGAAGTGATGTGGTCGCTTGCGATGGTCGGTGCCGGTCTTGAGCGTCTCGCGGTTGAACTCAGACATTTGCAGCGTACCGAAGTCGGCGAAGTGACCGAAGGCTTTGCGCAAGGGCAAAAGGGCTCGAGTGCGATGCCGCACAAGAAAAACCCGATTTCGG
>SXRI01000136.1 GCA_005793615.1 Bdellovibrionales bacterium | reverse complement strand
GTTTGGATGGGTCGCGCGCAAACGTTGCATGAGTTCGATGCCGTCGCCGTCAGGAAGGCGCAAATCGACGAGAGCAAGGTCGAGGGTTTGGTCGCTTGTGGGAGTATTCGGTGGTACCGGCAAAACCGGCGTTGGGGTGGCGACTGAGCTTGCGCCAGCAGGTATGCCGGCAACTGCTCCGGCAATTGTTCCGGCAATTGTTCCGGCGACGTTGGGCGAGGAGCATCCGGCCAGGAACTCGGCCTCGCGAATGGAGTTCGCGGTGATCACGTGAAAACCTTGCCGATCAAGTACCCGGAACAATGCGGTTCGTAGACTGGATTCATCGTCAACGATAAGTATCCGGTGAGCCTGCATCGGAATTCCCTTCCTGAGAAATTCGCAGCTTGTCGTGAAGACGGCTGAGCAAAATCTTTTCACTCTTTCTTTAATGCTAGGGAATAGCTTATGACGCTGTCAAATTTGTGCGTCAAAAACCCGTCCTGAATCGCGAAAACTAGTCAAAAACTGGACGAAACGGCCACGGCTTCCGCTCTGGGAAAGGAAATTTTTGCCGAGGTGCCGGAGTCTTGTGTGGAGGAAATGTCCACTCGACCTCCGTGATCGCGAATGATCTGCTGGGCGACGGTCAAGCCCAGTCCTGGATGGCTGGCAGGATCCTTAGTCGTATACATCGGGTGATAAATCAGGTCGCCGAGTTTGGGATCAAAGCCTACGCCGTTGTCAATGATCTCAATCACATTGCTGTCGTTCTCGATCCTGAGCGTGACTTTGATCTCGCCCTGAATCTTTGCGTGGCGGCGGCGCTCGGTAATGGCCTCTTGCGCGTTTTGCAGGAAGTTGCGCAAGGCTTGCGCCAGAGAGTTGAATTGACCGCGTGCTTCGACGGGTTCACTTGGCAACTCGTAATGCACGCCGATTCCCATCGAGCGGGTTTGTAGTTCTGTGATCTTGAGAGCTTGTTCCACGACTTCTCTAAGATCGATAGTTTCAATCGCATCTGGCGTGGATTTGCGCGTGAAACCAAGCAGGGATTGCACGATGTCCCGACAGCGGCGAGCGGCTTTTTCCATTTCGTCGATGTCGCCTCTCCAGGGTGATTCAGCAGACAGATCCATCTTGATGAGCTGAAGAAAGCTGAGCATGCCCCCTAAGGGGTTATTAAGTTCATGCGCGATACTCGACCCAATCGTACCGAGTTCGGCCATTTTCGCGGATTCGACGATCTGTCGTTCAAGGCGAATGCGTGAAGACATGTCGTGATACATGTTCACGTGTAAGTTGACGTTCTCGTGTTTGAACTGAATTTCCTGACTAAAAACGTCGTAGATGACGTTGAGCTCCTGCCCGGTAGGGGCGCCCACGGTGCGTGCCGGTTTCAAGCGGAAGCTGGAGCCGGTAGAGAGTACTCCTGGAGTTACCGCTGGGGCGCCGGCAAGACCGCAGCCCTCGCAAGGCGAGGCTCGACGGAAAATCGCCTCGTAGCATTTGCGGCCGATGATTTTTTCCGGATCGGCATTGGAGCGATCGGCAAAGCTGCGGTTGATTCGCACCAATGTGAAATCATTTGAGATCAGGCAAACCGGATCGACGAGTGCGTCGAAGGTCGCCTCCCATTCATGTTTCGAGGTCACACTCTTTTCATGTTTTTCGAGGCGGTCCATGGCGAGCGCCACGGCATCGGCGATTTGCCCGAGAAATCCAGTCTCATCGCGAGAGAATGGGGTTTCGGCCGAGCGGGCGAAGTACACATGACCAAGTGTCTCTTTGAAACGGTCACCGCCGCGGGTGAGAGGGACACGATGTATGGCGACGATTTTCGGATTCAAAGGTACTGAGCCGTCGATGCGTGCTTGCGACTGGTAGAGAATGCGTGTCCAGTTAAGGCCAATGGCACCGCTGAGTGCCTCATTGATCAGTCGCTCCATCTCGGCGATCGAACCCGCACGGTGAATAGCCACCAGTGCTCGGTGTAGGGCCTCGACCCGATGATTGGTGATGAGTAGACGCTCTTTCGCTTCTTCCAGAGAACGGCGGCGAACTTCAACGCGCTCTTCTAGATCGGTGGTGAGTTTCTTTAAACGCTCATTCTGTTCATTCACGAGCTGCAGAAGTTTCACGTTTTGCTGCAAGAGACGAAACTCTTCAAGTGCTTCTTCGATAGTGAGATCAAAGCGTGGGTCATCATAAGCTGAGAGCACCCGGAAAACCGAGCCGGTGTTGATCACGGTTCGCAGCGCTTCGGCGCGAGAATCATTTTGTATGATCACGCGCTGTGAATGCGGTGAGGCTTGGTTGGCAAACTCAAGTAGCTCCACGGCTTCGCTTTCAAAGAGTTGTGAAATCGGTAGAGCGATTACCGGGTAGCGAAACTCGCTCAATGCGGCGCGAGCTTCTTTGAAACCAGTTGCGAAGTCGGCGCCAAAAGCGATAGCGGAAGGATTGGGATGGCCAACTATGAGAACACTGGATCTTAAAGATGGCATTTTTCGATCAGCTCGTTCGTCATGTCGATGACGAAATCGGGCTCCTCCAGCGCGCTTGTCGGCAACATGCTGGAGTGTTCGCCATAGCGAACCCAACAAGTCTTCCAGCCGAGGGCCTTTGCCTCTGCGATGTCACTATCGATGCGGTTGCCGATGCTGAGGTATTGTTCCGGCGGACATGCCGTCTTGCTCATGATTCTATTGAAAGCGTCGCGCTTGAATTCGCCACGACTTGGATCGATATGGTAAATGCCATCGAACAAGTTGCTGATCTTGAGAATGCGAATTTTCTCGTCTTGAGTTGCGCGATTACCGGCAGTAACAAGATGAATGCCGTAGTTTTTGTGAAGGTCGAGCAGCATCTCGCGCATCTTCGGAAACATCGAAATAGTCGATTCAACTTTGCGATTGTAAAAGGCGTGAAAACCCCGTTGCGCTACCGAGGCCGCATCGCTCCCCCCGCGTACCCCAAAGTGTTCGACGAGGTGAGTGAAGATTTCGTGGCGATCTTGACTGACGTGATGCTCGTCCCAGGCTTTTCCGCATTGTTCAAGCGTGGCTTCAAGACCGGCCACGATCATCGCCGCACACGCATCTCGCGAAGCTCGCGGCAAGAGCTGCCGAGAAGTATCGAGAAGTGTGTCGTCTAGATCAAAGACGAGATGAGCAAACGGTCGCATTTTGTCCGTCTTATTGTCGCTCATAGAACCTCAAAATTACCCGCTGGATCGTTGGCTATGATCTTCAAATATCTCGCGGAACCCGGCGGCAAAGCGAGGCCAGATTGTGCTCAGATCAGCTAAGCCATCAACCTCTTCGATACAGATGACCGGGATGTGCTTGTCATGCCAACCGAAGCGGCTGAGACTGCCGGTAGTCGGGTAGCCGATGTCTTCCATGACGCGATAGCCAGAGCTCGCGCCCAAACGTTCGGCGTCACGGCGTCCAGGTTCGCCAGTAGCGACGATGCAGGGTTGCCAGGAGTGACAATGAATCAAGAGACGCGGATGGTAGGATTCGATGAGCTCCACCACGCCCTGAATTTCGACTTCACTACCAGGGTTCAGTCCAGGAAAGTATCGTTCGGCCTTGGCTTCAGTCGACCAGTCTTTGGATGGGTAGTTGCGATTAAGATCCACTCCGCGAGCATTGACGCGCGTGCCACTCGAAAAGCCATCGATGTTCAGACATGGGATCACGATCCAGGGCACTAATGAAGGACTCATCTGGTGATTGGCACTGTGACTTTTTAGCCATTCAAGGGCGTCGTTCGCCAAGCGCACGCCTTCAGGCTCGTCTCCATGGATGCCTCCCATGAGTAAAATCGGATTCTGGCCGCGTAGGCTGGGGAGTGGCGCACTTGCCCAAAGTTCAATCGCAGTACCAAGAGTGGTTTTTTTCCAACAAGGGTCCGAAAAAATCTGCTTTGTGCTCATAGCTGGAATAGTGGCGCAATTCGCCCGCCTCAGTCATGTATTTTCGCAGGCTTTTTCGGATTCTTGACGGTGTCGGCGACACGCGGGTACCCTAGCGCAAATGAAAAACCAAAGCACACCCACAGAACTTTCGGCAATTATTTTAGCGGCGGGCAAAGGCACTCGGATGAAGTCGCCGCTTCCCAAGGTCTTGCACCCGGTTGCCGGTGTACCGGCCATTAAGAAGGTGATTGACGCCGTGAAATGGGCCGGTGCGAGTGAGATTCGCATTGTAGTCGGTTACGGTGAGGCGTTAGTGCGCAAAGTGGTCGAACCGCTGAGTGTTCCTTCGACGGCGATCACTTGTTATCCGCAAACGAATCAGTGGGGCACGGCCGATGCGGTAAAGTCAGCGGATCCGGCAACGCTCAAGGGCGAAGTTTTGATCCTTTGTGGCGACACCCCTTTGATCGAAGTCAGTGATATTGAAAAAATCTTGCGTGAATTTCGCGCGAGTAAAGCTGACTTGGCGGTGGTGTCGGCGGTCGTAAAGAAACCGGGAAATCTTGGTCGAATCGTGCGCCATCACGGCGACCTGCGTGCGATCGTCGAGGCCGCCGACGCCTCGGCGGATACGCTAAAGATCACGGAGATCAATACTGGCGTGTATATCGCCAAAGCAGAGACCCTGGCCGAGTACTTACCCAAAATTCAGAATCACAATGCCAAGGGTGAATTTTACCTAACAGATATCATTTCTATTTGCCTTGAAGCTGGCGAGAAGGTCACGGCGATTCGCGCGCGCGCGAGTGTCGGCTTTGGCGTCAACACTCAAGCGGAGCTCGCACAAGCAACACGTCTGCTTTTCGCGCGTAAACGAACGGCGTTAATGGATGAAGGCGTTTTGATGATCGATCCAAAGACGATCTATATCGAGGAAGAAGTCGAGGTCGGTCCCGGGACCGTTTTGTATCCGTCGGTTTATCTGCGTGGGCGCACTAAGATTGGTGCTTACTGTGTACTTGAACCCGGATGTTATCTCGCGCACGCTAAAGTCAGTGATGGTGTGCATGTAAAAGCTTACTCCTATTTCGAAAATTGCAGTATCGGCGCCAAAGCGCAGATAGGTCCCTTTGCCCGCCTACGCCCGGAGACCGAAATCGGTGCGGAAGCGCACATCGGGAATTTCGTTGAAATGAAGAAAGCGAAGTTTGGCGCCCGCTCCAAGGCGGGGCACTTGACTTATATTGGCGACGCTACGGTCGGCGAGGATGTCAATATCGGTTGCGGTACGATCACCTGCAATTATGCCGTAGACCGTAAGAAGTACCGCACCGTGATTGGTGACCGAGTATTTGTCGGAAGTGACACGCAGTTCGTGGCTCCGGTGGAAATAGGTGCTGATGCGGTGATCGCCAGCGGTTCGACCATCACGGAGAATGTGCCCGCCAAAGCACTCGCGGTGGCGCGTGGGCGTCAGGTCAATAAGGAAAACTGGCAACCCAGTAAGCCTGAGGCCGCGGCGCCATCTGGTTCGAACGTTAAAGAAGTTGAGTAGAAAGAGGCGACAGAATGTGTGGCATCGTTGGTTATTTCGGCCCGCAAGATCCTAAAGAGATTATTGTCAGTGGATTGAAACGTCTTGAATACCGCGGATACGACAGCGCCGGTGTGGCGATTCTTCATGATGACAAATTTAAATTGGTACGGGCGAGCGGCAAACTCGGTGAATTACAAAAAAAGCTCGCGACCGAGAGTTTTAACGGTCGCCTCGGCATTGGACATACGCGCTGGGCGACACACGGTGTGCCGAGCGAGCGCAACGCACATCCACACAAGGTCGAAGGCATCAGTCTTGTGCATAACGGGATTATCGAGAACTACCAACAGATCAAAAGCCAGTTGGTGGCTGATGGCGTACAGCCGAGCTCCGATACTGATTCGGAGTTGGTGGCTCACCTCATCGCCCGCAAAGTGAAAGTGACGGGCGATCTCTTTAAAGCCGTGCAGCAGGTTTTGCCTGAGCTGGTCGGTGCCTATTCGATTCTTGTCGTCTGGGAAAAGCAGCCGGATACGATGGTGGCTTTCAAGAACGGTCCGCCATTGATCATTGGCGTTGGCGAGAAGGAAACCGTGGTTGCGTCTGATGTACAGGCGATTATCTCCTGCACGAATCGGGTGATTTACCTTGAAGATCTTGAAATCGCGCGCATTCGCGGCACGAAGGTAGAGCTCTTCACGGCTGGTGGTGAGCCTATTCATCGGGAGATCAAAGTCATCAATTGGAATCCCGAGCAGATCGAAAAGGCGGGTTTTAAACACTTCATGCTAAAGGAAATTCACGAGCAACCGCGGGCGGTCGCAAACGCTCTCGCGCCTCACATCAATGTCGACAGTCAACGAACTCAGTTAACTGGCGTCGGCTTTGGCTGTGCGAGTTTTGAAGAGTTGGAGCGACTGGATTCGGCAAAAGATGCTTTGCTGACGGCCGAAAAGTTGAGTGCGATCGAACGAATTTTCATCGTCGCCTGCGGTACTTCGTTTTATGCCGGCATGGTCGGTAAATATCTGCTCGAGAAAATCGCCAAGATTCCGGTTGAGTGTGATATCGCCTCGGAGTTTCGTTATCGTGAGCCGGTGATTCCGCCGCGTTCATTGGTGCTCGTGGTCTCTCAATCCGGCGAAACCGCTGATACGCTGGCAGCGCTGAGATTGGCGAAAAGCGCCGGGGCGTTGACCATGAGTATCTGCAATGTGCGTCGTTCGACTATTGATCGTGAGGCTCATGGGCATTTGTATATGAACTCCGGCCCCGAAATCGGGGTCGCCAGCACCAAGGCCTTTGTCTCGACATTGGCAATGTTCGATGTTCTTGCGGTTTACCTGGGGCGTTTACGTAAAGCGATCGGTGAGATCGAGGAGCGCCAGTATGTTGAAGCATTCCTGGAGGTGCCGTCACAAATGGAGGCCGTGCTCGCCTACGATAAATTTTTTGCCGAAGCCGCGGATCGTTTGAAAGCCTTCAAAGGTTTGCTGTACATGGGGCGTGGGGTTAGTTACCCACTGGCGCTCGAGGGAGCGTTGAAGCTAAAGGAGCTCGCCTACATGCATGCCGAAGGTTATGCAGCCGGCGAGATGAAACATGGTCCGCTTGCGTTGATCGATGAGCGCATGTTGATCGTCATGGTCGCTCCGAAAGATCAACATTACGAAAAAACCGTCAGCAATCTCGAGGAAGCTCGAGCCCGTGGTGGAAAGATCATCTCGATCGGTACGGGCAATGATGCGAACCTCAAGTCGATCAGTGATTACTATTTATCATTACCGATGGCGGATTGGACCGTGAACCCGCTTCTCGAGGCTATTCCGCTGCAGCTTCTCGCTTATCACGTCGCCGAGGCTTTAGGATACGACGTGGATCAACCGCGCAACCTGGCCAAATCAGTCACTGTAGAATGAGTGATTGCTTTATTGACCCGAGCGTTTTTTCTTCCAGACGCAATGAAACGCGTAATTGGGAGTGGTTTCATCTGAGTCGTCGCCATTTACTTTAGACACATCCAGGGCCACCCTGGTTTTGTTGATTGTTGCGGTTTCGGTCAACACATAGCGGGTCTTTGCTCCGCACTTTAGTGTTTCCTTCATGGTCAGAACCGTATTGCGGCCTTGAGTTTCTACCGTTTCACTAACGTCAGAGACGCAGCCTTTGAGCGCGCTAAGTCCGTTTTTTATTGTTTCTGACCTCGGTACGATACTCAAAAGATGATACGGTCCGAGCAACAAACGTTGCGTGTCGGGTATGATTTTGAACTCCTCGTCTCGACAGTCTCTTCCAACGCCCTCGGCGATTGAATAGGCACCGGGCACGAAATTTTTCAATCGTACTGTGTTCGCGGCGGCTAGAGTGCTCGACGAGATGAGGACTATTTGGAGAACTACAATGATGCGACGGACTGATAGGAGCATTGTTGAACCTTTCCTTTTTTAACGGGGTCGAAATAGGTGGGTGTGAATTGCATGATCTGCCCGCAGCACTTCATCTGATTAATGACGCCCTCATCCGTGGCGCCATCAATATTTTTCTCCATGCAGGCACCGCCTCGAGCGTTTCGCTTGGCCTGGGAAAGCTCCAAAGTGCAAATGCCGTATCCCATTGTCGGTGTTCCGTTGTTAGCGGGCGTTTGAAGACAAGTTGGCTGGTTCTTGGTTTCGGCATTAAAAAGATCGGCTCTTCGTGTAGTTGAGGGGAAGAAAAACTCCATTTTTCGTACTGATTTTGTTTAAATCTCCCGCAGCATACAGGTCAGGATTTTCAATTTCAGGTATTCCTCATCGCGCAGTCCGTAGGATCGTCGCTGAATGACT
>SXRI01000135.1 GCA_005793615.1 Bdellovibrionales bacterium | reverse complement strand
GTGGTGGTTCGCAATATCCTCGCGGGCTCGACGGCAAAGAAATTTGCGATCGCCGAGGGTACGTCACTCGATCATCCTCTCACTGAATTTTATTATAAAGACGATGCCTTGGCTGACCCGTTCATTAGTGATGAGCAGGCGCTGATGCTGAAGATCTGTAAGAGCCAAGGCGAGCTTGATGAGCTAAAGAAACTGGCTTTAAAGGTCAATGCGGGCTTGCTTGAGCTCTTTGCGGCCGTGGGTCTTAAGCTCGTGGATTTCAAGATTGAATTCGGAAGACGCGCCAATGGCCAGGTTGTACTTGCTGATGAGATCACGCCCGATAGCTGTCGACTTTGGGATGTGAAAACTGGCGAGCGCATGGATAAGGATCGGTTCCGCCGAGATCTCGGGAATGTGAAAGAATCCTATGAAGAGGTCTTTGGCCGTCTCAGGGATTCCTGGTCCGGCAAACTTTAACGAATGAACGAAGGAGTTGCGTGATGAAAATCGGAGTGAAGGTAATGCCTCGTAAAGAGGTTTTGGATACTCAGGGCCGCGCTGTTGAAAGCACTCTTCGCCAGGCAGGTAAAAAACTGAATGCCTGCATGGTCGGTCGTTATGTGGTCTTGGATCTTCCCGAGACCGAAAAGACGGCAGCCATCGCGAAGGCAAAAGAGATGGCAGAGTCGGTCTTACATAATCCATTGATTGAAACTTTTGAGTTGGAAGCTTTATGAGTTTACCGGTTGGAGTTTTGAGATTTCCCGGAACCAATTGCGATCGCGATGTCTTTGAAGCGGTGACGTCTCAGGGCGCGCGTGCTGAATGGCTGTGGCATGCTGATCGCTTTGATCCGAAAGGATATCGGGCGCTACTTTTGCCCGGAGGGTTTTCCTATGGAGACTACCTGCGGGCCGGGGCATTGGCCGCGCGCAGTCCAGTGATGGACTCTGCGCGGGAGGCGGCTCAGCGAGGGGTTCCGGTTTTGGGTATTTGTAATGGTTTTCAAATTCTCTGCGAAGCGGGCCTTTTGCCTGGAGTCTTGATTCGCAATCAAGGCTTACGTTTTATCGACGATTGGGTGGAGTTAAACCTTGTCAATGCACAACCGCACTTCGGTCGACGGATGACGGCTGGAATTCGCGCCCGCTTGCCGATTGCCCATGCCGATGGGCGCTATTACATCGAGGACGACGGCCTGAAGCGGTTGCAGGATCGCGGACAAATTTGGTGGACGTTCAGTAAAAACCCGAACGGGGCTATGGCGGATATCGCCGGCGTGATGAACGAGGCGAAGAATGTCGCTGCACTTATGCCCCACCCTGAGCGGGCCATGTATGAATGGATGGGTGGCACCGATGGTGCTGCGTTCTTTGATCTTTAATGATGAATGAAAGGGAAGAATCCCGATGAAAACCGATCCCAAAAGTAATCAACGCTCTGAGCGCGACATTTCTGAACATGCGGCGAAGCTGAAAACCTATCGATTGAACGAGAGCGAATACGAGCTGATTTCGAAACTGCTTGCTCGTCCTCCGCGAGGCATCGAGTGGGCGCTCTTTTCAGCACTTTGGAGTGAGCATTGTTCCTATAAGAGCTCTAAAGTTCATCTGAAGAAGCTCTTTAATAAATCCGCGCGAGTGGTCGAGAGCTTTGGCGAGAATGCCGGTGTGGTTGATCTCGGCGAAGGTGAGCGGGTGGCGTTTAAAATCGAGAGCCACAATCACCCTTCCTACATTGAGCCCTACCAAGGGGCCGCGACCGGCGTCGGCGGAATTTTGCGTGATATTTTCACCATGGGCGCTCGACCGATAGCGCTGGCGGACTATCTTTGTTTCGGCGAGCCGACGGCAAGCCGAATGACCCAACTGGTGAACGGCGTTGTTCGCGGTATCGGAGGCTACGGTAACTGCGTGGGAGTGCCCACGATCACCGGACAAACCGAATTTCATGAATCCTATAACGGCAATATTTTGGTCAATGCGATGGCCGTCGGTCTGTTCAGGCCTGGCGACAAGATCTTCCTTTCGAAAGCAAAGGGGCCCGGGAACTGGGTTGTTTATGTCGGCGCGAAAACCGGTCGCGACGGTGTGCACGGCGCCTCGATGGCCTCGGAGAGTTTCGAGGCTGATTCGGCGGCGAAGCGGCCGACGGTACAGATCGGTGATCCCTTCTACGAAAAACTGTTGATCGAGTCGTGTCTTGAGGTGATGAAGGAAGACCTTGTGGTCGCGATTCAAGATATGGGAGCCGCAGGTCTTACGAGCTCGAGCTTTGAGATGGCCTCAAAGGGCGGAGTTGGCCTCAGCATTCACCTTGATAAGGTTCCGCTTCGTGACTCTTCAATGACTCCGGAAGACATTTTGCTTTCTGAGAGTCAGGAACGCATGCTCTTGGTATGTGAACCACGAAAGTTTGATCGCATTGCCGCTATCTTCCATCGTTGGGGGCTTGATGCCGTCACTATCGGTGAAGTGACCGAGAAAAAAACAGTCGAGCTTCACTGGCGAGGTGAGGTGCTCACTGAGATTGATCCCGATCTCTTGGTCGAGAATGCTCCCCAGTACCAGCGTCCCTGGCAGCCCCTTTTGCCGCAAAATCGCGTGAACGAGCGAAGTGAAATCGGTTTAAAGGAAACTGACTGGACGACATTCTTGAAAGAAACACTTACCGATGTGCGCGGAACTTCGCGTGAATGGGTCTATCGACAGTATGACTCCCGTGTCGGCGCTTCAACTGCGCGCGATTGTCGCGACTCCGTAGGAATCGTGCGTTTGAAAGACTCGGAACGAGGTTTGGGCGTGGTGCTCGGCTGCCGTCCCCATGTTATGCGATTTGATGCGCGCGTGGGTGGAGTCGATTCGATTGCTTATCCGGCTTTGGAGTTGGCATTGAAGGGTTTTGATACTCTCGCCGTTACTGACTGCCTGAATTTCGGTAACCCTGAGCGTGAGAACGTGATGAGCGATTTCGTGGCGTCACTTGAAGGTATGAATTCAATTTGCGCTGGCCTCGCTGCTCCGATCATCAGTGGCAACGTGAGTTTTTATAATGAGACCATGGGGAAGAATATTACCCCGACTCCATCTACCGGCTTGGTCGGCTTACGCGCTGACGTCAAAAATCTTCCACAGAGTACCTTTGAGCGCTCTGGCCAAGAGGTCTATCTTCTGCGTTTGCCTGGTCTCGTCGTCGGTGGTGTCGCCCAAGAAATGCGGCAAAAGAAAATCACCGGTCTTGGTATAGCTGATGCCGATGCGATTTGTGCCTTTGTACGCATGGCATTGAAGTTGAGCGAGGTACAAGGTGTAGAGGCGACTCGAGCCGTGGGTAAATTCGGTCTTGCCTATGCGTTCGCGCGTATGGCGACTGATGGCTTCGGTGCGCGTCTTGATTTTGAAGCTCTGAAGCTGGCTCGTGGTGGCGAAATCGATGGCGCGGCTCTTTTTGAAGAGCATCTTTACGAGGCGATTTTTGCCGTCGACTCTGCGCGCGCGCGCGCCTTGGATGAGGCGTTCGCAGCCGTGATGAAGACTTGGCATGCTTCGGGCGTTAAGCCGACACTCACGCGCGTTGGGCGTACGGTAGCGGGACGCTTGGAGATTGGTTCGTTGATTGAAACTGATACGGCATCGTTGATCGAGAATTATCACCAAGGTTGGGGCCGCGGATTCGCGGATCTGCACTGAATAGTGAGGGTTTGAATGTTTCATGATGAATGCGGAGTGTTCGGAGTTTGGAACCATCCTCAGGCAAGCAGGCTGAGCTACCTTGGGCTCTTTGCGCTCCAGCATCGTGGGCAGGAGTCCGCCGGGATCGTCGCTCTCGATGGCGAGCATCATCACGTACGTAAAGGCCTCGGTCTTGTCGCCGATGTTTTTGCGGAAGATAGCTTAAATGCCATGCCGGGCCGGGCCGCAATCGGGCATGTTCGCTATTCCACGACGGGCATGAATTCGCTTCCCAATGCGCAACCCATGACAGCGGAGCTGTATAATGGCCCAGTGGCGATCGCGCATAATGGTAACATCGTCAATGCCTTTGATCTGAAGAAAGAACTCTCGAGCCAAGGTTCGATTTTTCAGGGAACGAGTGATTCCGAGATCATTTTGCATATGGTGGCGCGTTGTCCGAGCGATGATCTTCTCAAATGCGTGAAGAGTTCGCTTGAGCGAATCGAGGGCGCTTACAGCTTGGCGCTGCTTTCACATAAGGCGCTGGTTGCGGCACGCGATCCGCATGGTTTTCGACCTTTGGTTCTGGGGCAGATCGACGAGGGTTTTAATGGCAAGCCGACCTATGTTTTAGCCAGTGAAACCTGTGCCTTTGACTTGATCGGTGCACATTTGGTGCGAGAGATCGAGCCCGGCGAGATTCTTTTTATCGATGACTCAGGCCTACACTCGGTCTTTCTTGAGAAAAAGAAAAAGGCTGCGAGATGCGTATTCGAACATGTTTATTTTGCTCGCCCTGATTCCGTTGTCTTCG
>SXRI01000134.1 GCA_005793615.1 Bdellovibrionales bacterium | reverse complement strand
ATGGAACAAACGAGCCAATAAGGAGAAGATCACCATCAACTGGACCTTCACCAAAAAGAAAGCGCGGAAAAAATTTAGATACCAACCGGCGAAGAAGTCTCGGTGAGACCGGCTAGAAATTTATCTGTCAAAGTACTAGTGCACTACTGATCACTGGCAGCGCTTGCTCTGAACCGGCGTTGCCAAGTACCGAAAGCAAATATTGTTTTTGTTGGTCAGTTTCGGCGTTTTGATAGTCCTTCTGTACGCTTTCGACAATTGCACGACTGCGCTCAGGGTCCTGCTCAGCGAGGTTTCCAGCCATCGCGCCAAGAGATAAGCCCGCGGTGCTGACGACGTCTTCTTTATTTGATGAGTGGATCAGCTCGCGTAGAGTTCCCTCGGCCTTCGGCGTAGGTTTATCAGTCATGCCGAGCGCAGGAATCAAGATATTGGCGCTCGCGATATCATCTGCTCGCACGGACAGCACATCGACCAAAGCGTCCTGGGCTTGCGTGGAGCCAACGGTGCTCAGGGCGGTGGCCAACATCAACATGGCTTTGCTCTTTTTGGGGTCTTCTTGCTTCATTTGTGAGGCCAATGTTTTGCAGACCTCGGGTTGCAGGTAAATCAGCGCCTTAAATTTCAAGTAAAGATTCTCGATGGCAGTCGGATCTCCAGAGGCTTTCGCCGCTTTTAGAAGGGCGAGGAGTTTCTCAGCAGTGAGGTCGCCGAGTTCATTTTTCTGGATCATTTGCTCCATCGCCTCGGCGGACTCAAGAGAGGTGAGCGAGTAGGTTTCGGTATCCGTCGCTGCTCCAGGCAGTCCTTGTTTTTTACGGAGACTGGCGAGATCGACTCCGGCGGGTAATTGCGAAATGGTGAGGAGTTTCATCGAAAGCTGATACTGATTGATGCCGACCTCCGTGCGATTGACACGTGTCTTTAAAGCGCCGCTCACGTTCAACGAACTCAGTGCGCTCTTTTCGCAATCAAACTCGATCGCTGCTTGCATCGACGGTTCAAGCTGCGTGGTGATCTCAAGCGGTTGAGTGCTGCGGAGACGTTTTTTGGAGTTGGTGGCGAGCTCAAGGTACCGAATCTTGTTTTTGCTGAGTTTTAGAACAGCGCTGTTCTCGGTAGCTGGTTCCGCACCGGGAACAGCAGTGATGACCCGATAGCCGGCTTCAAAAAAACCATGGGCATCGCGCTCGCGCGTGGTCCAAGTTGACTGCGCCTGCGCAGGGAGAACGACTTGCGAGTCGGCGATGAGTGAACGCAGGATATTTCGCGCGATCTTACTTAAGTCCTTCTGGCCGTTGAGTTCAATAACTTCGCCTTGCGTGGTGAGTTCAACGAGAAAGGGTTTTTCGAGTTCTGCTACGAGCTGTTGGTTAAAGGCAGAATCGGTTTGACCGTTATGTTCAAGAGTGACTTCCGGCTTAAGTAGGCGCCCGAACATCGTCAGGCGCCCATCGCGCTCAAGAGTGCTGATCTCCCAAGTGGCTTTCAAAGTTAACTGTGCGGCCTGACCGACTTGCGGCTTTGCGGATTTCTCCGCATTGAACAGCCGACTGAGATCTGACTTCGAGTCGCTATGATAGGCAATGGCATATGTTCGCACCGAGCGAACATGAGCGAAGCGATCTGCGCGTGCAACACATTCATTCACAGCGCCTGTCAAGAAAGGGAGCGACAGGGGCGATGTTGTGAAGTGGTGCCAAGCCAGAGCTCCGCCACCAAGCAAAACCACAGCCGGAAGCAATCTCAGTAGAACCAGTTTGGTACGCAGTGAACTTAAGATTTTCATCATTTGCAAAACCCCGTAATTTCAGCACTCTCAAGGTTGTTCAGTTATATCTACCTATCAAACCTACCTATTAATCCAGGTACTAATAGAGGTTCAAACGGTTATTCCAGCTAAAGAGCGAGCCGCTGGCGCGGATGCCGCTGTGATTGAAGATCGTCCAATCCCATTGTTTCTTTTTCCACGGTGGAATATCCCAAGCCGGTACATAAATGAACACGTACGCATAGATCTTTCCAGCAAGAGCGGTCATATCATCAGAGGCATTCAGGGAGGCGTAGTAATAGGGGCCGCTACTGTCTGAAAGAAGATGCATGCGCGCTATGACCGGGATGGTGTTGTTGATCAAGATCAATTCACCGCCAGCGCCGGCGCCACCGACTACGACATCTACTCCCACTTGCACGTAAACCTTTGAAGCCACCTCTGGTGTGAGGTCAGCGTTGGCGTGCAGCGGTAGGATATTCATGCGATAGCCAAGCTGCGCCTGTCCGCGTGCACCGATCTTTGCGGACATTGGAATCGGGCCGAGTGAGAAATAAATGGTGTTTCCGACATCGAGGCCTTTCTCCCAGCTACTTGCAAAGAACAGAGGGTTCGTGCCGTTGTAGTTCTTGCTAAAGATTTTGATGCCCATGAAGTAGAACGCAGTATCGCCCTGAATAGCTCCACTGGCCGGAGTATTAACAACCGCGCCACCTTTGATGATGTTCAGTCTCTTGCCGAAAATGAAGCCACCGGCCTCACCATTGGCATTCGCTTTGGTGGTTGTCGCGGTGCCATTGACCTGCACATTGGTATCGACGTAGGCGCCGATTTTGTTCGACCATCCCCACGATCCATTCCAGGTTTTACTGGCATTGAAGGTTTTTGCGGGTTTGATCTCACCACGCGGGCCACGGCTCCACCTTTGAATGGCGTCTTTGATGACCGGGATTGTTGTGACTTTCCGGTCATGGTCGGCCTTTTGAATATCATTTGGAATGCGCGGCAGAACACGGCGCGGATCACGCTTGATGCGAGCATCAGTCGTATGGCGTTGCAGTTCACCTAAATCAATTTTGGTGCGTTGGAGCTCAGTCGGTTCGGTACCTCGGTCGCGGAGGGTAAAGCCGAACTGGTTGACGTGACTTTCAAATTGAGGCTCTTCGTGTAGTTGAGGGGAAGAAAAACTCCATTTTTCGTACTGATTTTGTTTAAATCTCCCGCAGCATACAGGTCAGGATTTTCAATTTCAGGTATTCCTCATCGCGCAGTCCGTAGGATCGTCGCTGAATGACT
>SXRI01000133.1 GCA_005793615.1 Bdellovibrionales bacterium | reverse complement strand
TGAATAGAATTGATCGAGTAGAATTGATCGAATGGAGCCGAACGAATGACAACAACCCTTGAGAGCACTTACACCGTCACTGCTGAACCGACGCCCAACCCACAAACTCTGCGCTTTATGGTTGGCCGGGAAATTACCTCTACACCCACTGAGTATAAATCCGCGCAAGATACCGTCACCTCGCCACTTGCTAAAAAACTCTTTGGTTTTCCGTGGACCGAGACGATTTTTATCGGCAAAGACTTCGTAGCTGTGACCAAACAAGATTGGGTCGATTGGGAGACTCTGGCGGAGCCTCTGGCCGGCCTCATCCAAGAACACCTTGAGCGTGGCGAAGGCGTGATTCACGAATCAGCCTTGCCAAGCGATAGCGGCGCTAACGACAGCGAAGATGTTCGTCGAATCAAGCAGGTTTTGGATCTCGAAATTCGTCCCATGGTCGCGCAAGATGGCGGCGACGTTGCCTTTCACAAATTTGAAAACGGGATTGTTTATCTTTTTATGCAGGGCGCCTGCTCGGGCTGTCCCAGCGCGACAATGACGCTCAAAATCGGCATCGAAGGACGCCTTAAAGAGGCCGTGTCGAGCATTCAAGAAGTCGTGGCAATGTAAAAGCCTCGCTCACGGCACCCAGCGGACTTTGACAGTGGCTTCGTCGATAGAATTGACTTCATTTTCCAGGCGACGAAGTGCTTCAACCGTAAAAAGCTTCGGATCGACACCAATGTCCTCTAAAGAGGCGGTTTCAACCGGCGTGCCATCATTGGTACAATTGATGGCAAAATGAATCAGGGTCGAAACCGGACTTACGGTGGCAATGCTGATCGAGAGTTTTCCTTGGTCTAGAAACAGGTCATCGCCCTCGCGCCGTAAGCGCTGCGCTCGCACAGAGAAAGTGCTCTCACGCAAAACATCAAGAACGATCGCCGTAAACAAGCGCTGCAAAGCCACTCCCGCCAGAAGCGAAGCATGAAACTTCTCAATAATAAAGTGCACCATGCGGTCACCCGCGATAGTCGCACCCGCGTTGACATCCTCACCATCCACCATATTTTCGGTCGCAATATTGCAGGGTCCGATCCAAGCGATCGCGGAATCACCCTGAAGCTTATGATCAAGGTAGCCAAAGAGTGAACGCAGTTGCGTGCCGTCGTAGGTAAATTCATTTTCGATGAAACGAGTTTTCATTTCTGACCTCCGCCAGCTTGGAACGCGCGCTCGAAACGCTGACAAGACTCACATTTTCCACACGGTTTGATCTCGGCAAAATAACAGGGCCAAATCAACTCAAACGGCACGGCGAGCTCCAAGCCACGACGAACAATCGCAGTCTTATCAAGCTCTGTGGTAAAACAAACTGCCGCGAGATGATTCGCCGTTGAGTAAGCAAACGAGGCTGTCAAAGCCTTTAAAAAACCGTCAGTATTGTCAGGAAAAGTCTTAGCTTCCTCGGCGTTAAAACCGGGCACGACCCAGTCCGCACCAAGCCCTTCGGCAAATCCGGCGGCGACATTGAGAAAAATGCCGTTGCGATTCGGAACCCAAACTGCTTTCGCGGTTTGCTCCGAGACATGCAGGTCATCAATGGAAACCATTTCACTCACCGGCACTTGGCTTGCGCGATCAACAAGCGAGGTCTTGGTGAACTCCTTGAACCAAGGAAGTGTAACGACTTGATGACGAACCCCGGCCCGCTCTGCGATCAGGCGCGCATTTTCGGTTTCGCGGACCGCGGCTCGCTGTCCGTAGTCGAAAGTAAGTGCAAGCACGACCTCCGAAACTTCTCGGGCCGCGAACAGATTGACTGTGGAATCAAGCCCGCTCGAGAGCAAAACAACGGATCTTTTAATCATTTACTCGCACGTGGAGCGGCAGAACTGGCTTTGCGAGCCGCCACTGAGCGCTTGATCTTAGCAGGTGCCTTCACTGCGGCACCCGCCTCATCATCAGATACTTCATCTGATTCTTCATCCGGCAAAGTATCGAGGTCGTTGCGCAAATGAGCCTTGCGCTCCTTATGGCGAGGTTCCGCGACACCTTTAGCCGCTTCGGAGGCTGTCGATTTAGTTTCGGTGCTCACCGCCACTGTATCAGTTTCGAGAGTCTCATCGCTCTTCAAAACTGCTTCGTCGGCACACCTCAAACGCACATCTTTAAGCCAAGCAGGGCTGAGCGGGTTTTCCGCAATCTGCGCACGAATCGACTCCGCGCGCTCCAAAACCTTGCGTCCGACCTTGATAGCAAGGTCTTGCGATTCTTTAATACTAAGGCCGCGATGCTCAAGATTAAGTAAAACCTGATCAAGACTTTGTTTAGCCGCCTCGGCGCTAAAATTCGTCGCCAAGTTACTCGCCATTTGCGCGGTGGCTGTTGCGGTACGACCTAGTTTCGTCGTCTTCAACTGCGATTTGATCTTCTTGGGTAAACCTTTTTTAAGCTTGGTATTTAACTTAGTGCGAAACTTTTTTAACGTCTCTTTCGAAGTCATATTTAAAGTCCCCAGACCCATAAACCAGAGCCATAAAGGTTTATGTAAAAGTAAGTTTTTGATCGACCTGGTCGAACCTAGTACGCCCCATACCTCACCACAAGGCTCGGCTGAGAGCAAAGAAAAATCACTCAAGTTATGACGGCGATCTGGCTGAGGAATTAGGGCCCACTAACGCACCAGAAACTGCACCAGGAAACGCACCAGAAACCGCACCAGAAAAATGACCTACCCCATCGACAGCCCCACCGACAGACTGGCGTATATCCTGAATGAGAAGCTGCAACGACCTTTGGCCGTTAAAATAGTTCCACTGCGGCTCCACCAAGGCATCAATACAACCGACTGCCGCCGCGCGAGCCGCGGAAATCGCCTCGATCAAGGGATGTTCTTTTGAAGGACTAAACCAGAGAGCCACTCGACTGATCGCCTTACCTTCGGCCAAAGTCAGACGAAAGTGCCCACCTTTAAGACTGCGAATCTGCTGAAGACCCACGCCCTTAACGCAAAACACCGGAGGCGCGAATTGCGCCCCAAAGGGACTCAAATGCTCATGCCAGCCCATAAAACTTGCATCCAGATCAGCAAGGGTCGCCTCGGCGTCATAGAGCCAGGTACGGTGTTCAACTTGCACCATTTGCGAGGCAAAGAATTCCTCAAGGCCCATACGAAACTTCTCTGCATTTTCCAGGCGTAGTTCAAAACCAGCCGCCACTGCGTGGCCACCGAACTGTTCAAGTACGCCATTGGCAGCGACAAAATTCATCGCATCAAGCGCATTCAACCCTCGCCCCTCTGGCATGCGTGCACTGCCAACGATGACACCCTCCTCAGGGCTGAGTGAGCCAACAAATGTCGGTAGGCCAAACTCCTGGCAAAGCCGGGTGGCGACCAAACCGACCACCCCGCGATGGAAATTTTGGGAGTAAACAAAAATTGAACTACCTGGAGGATTCTTGGCGACAAACTCAAACGCCTCGCTCTCGGCATTCTTTTGTGATACCTGGCGATCTTGATTATTACTCAAAACCTGCTGCACTAACGCTTGAGCTTCACGATCACTTTCAACCAGGTACAAGTCGATGGGCTGCAGCCCCGTCTCCATTCGAGAGAGCGCATTCAGTTTCGGAGCAAAGCGAATAGCCACATCTTGGCTGGTCAGAGGTTTACCCCAAAGCCCAAGTGCCTGAAGCAAGACGCGTAAACCGGGCCGTTGACACTGCGCCAACTGCAAAAGGCCGTGTTTGACCAACACACGATTCTCGTCGATCAGCGGTACCATATCCGTGAGGGTGCCGATAACAAAGCAATCAAGTAGACTCTTGGGATCAAAACTCTCTTTGATAATGTCATGCTCGAGCAGAGCCCGGCGAACCGCCAAAGCCAAATAGAACGCTACTCCGGTGCCGCAAAGATGTCCGAGTTCTGATGGACAATTTCCCCGATTGGGATTCACCACCGCCAAGGCTTCAGGCAAAGTCTCCTTCGGCAAATGATGATCAGTAATGATCACATCGAGACCTAACTCACCCGCATACTCTACCGCCTCGATGGCGGTGATACCCAAATCAACACTAACCAAAAGCGTCCGACCACTTTCGAACAGTCGCCGCACGGCTTCTTTATGAAGCCCGTAACCCTCACTCAAGCGTTTGGGTTGGTAGTAGGTCACATCAGCAAAGCCCATTGCCTTAAAGGCCGTTAATAAGAGCGCCAGCCCAGAGGTGCCATCAAGATCATAGTCAGCGTAAATGACGATCGCCTCTTGTTTTCGGCGCGCCTCGAGTAAACGATTAACCGCTTTGTCCATGTCCGTGAGTTTGTAGGGGTCTTTAAGTAACTTGAGGCTAGGTCGCAGCCATTTTTGGATGTCCTCTTCGGATTCCAAACCGCGAGCAAATAGAACTTCCCAAATTAAACGAGGAATTCCGGCGCATCCAGCGGGCGGCGCTGACGGTAGCTTTGAACTTCGCGATTTCCAGATGACGGGTGACGGTGCCGCCGACGCTGCGGCAGCTCCTGTAGCTGCTCCTGTAGCTGCTCCTGTAGCTGGGATCGTATCAGGAGCAATTGAGTTGTTGGAGATCGTGCTGGTAGACAACGACACCGCCCCTTCAAAGATCGACCTTGCCATCGTAAAAGTCACTGAAGCCAACGGTCAAGTAACGTTGCCTCCCCGTCTTGTGGTCTGGCTCAAGCGTCTCCTAAGGGCGTTGCGTTAAAAAGCACTGGGAGTAAGAGCGGCATTGCGTTAGAATTATCTCACCAACAAGGACGGCCGCTCGTGACGAAGTTACTTTCCCATCTCAAGCAAACACCAGTCATTCGCAGACTCCTAACGCTTCCTTTTCCGACGCGAGCATTCCTCACTCTTCTTGCAGTAGGCCTAGCGCTTTACGGCAACTCGCTTGCCAATGAATTTCTCCTCGATGACGAAGAACAAATCGTCAACAACCGTCTTACCGAATCAATTTCCTATCTGGGAAAGATCTTCAGCGGAGCCTCTACCGGTGAAGGAGGCTCGTTCAACTCTTACGGCGTTTATTTTCGTCCATTGATGCTCGCTCTGTTCGCGCTCTTGCGGATGAGTTTTGGACTCGATCCGCTTCCGTTTCATCTTCTGCAGCTGGGATTTCATGTCGGAACCGCCACCATTTTAGCCCTCATACTGCGCCATTTTACCACGGAGACGATCGCTCTTCTGGGTGCGATCGTTTTTCTCGTTCATCCGATGAACGTCGAAGCAGTATCTTACATAGCCGCATTACAAGACCCATTATGCGCCTTTTTTGCTCTTCTGTGTTTTTGGCTAGTGTTGACAGCGACTACTTTGACTTGGCGAAAACTGGGCATGGTGTTCTTGCTTGCCATCGTCTCCCTCTTTGGCAAAGAAACCGCGATCCTTTCTTTTTTCGCTATAGTTTTAGCGACTTTCGTTTTTCGCGAGGCGGGCAAACTCCGGGCGACGATTCTTGTCGGGCTGACGTTGGCACTTAGCACGACGGTTTATTTCGGAGTTCGCGCTGGCGTTGCCGGACTCACCACCCTTGCCCATGACAGTACGCAACTGGCTCGCGCCTCACTCGAGGTCAGACTGCTTACGCTGCCAGCACTCCTTGCTTCGTACCTAACGAAGTTCTTTATCCCTTGGCGCCTGGCAACCACACAGGACTGGGTAGTGCGCTCGCCCTCCTTTGAAGGTTTCGTACTGCCCCTTCTCTTCGTCGGCACTATTAGCGCGCTCTGCCTGTGGTACATTTTCACCCGTCGACATAAAGCATTTTTATTTTTCTTCATCTGGACTTTCGCAGGCCTCGGCTTTCATTCACATCTTGTGGCGGCGCTCGATGGCACCATCGCCGAACGCTGGTTCTACATGCCGTGTATGGGAATGATCGGCATGGTTGCAGTAGTCGTCTTTGCCAACCGGGAGTGGTTCGCCCGCCATCGCATCGCTCACGTATCCATTTCTGCCCTCATCTGCGCCGTGCTGGCTGGCTTCTCCGCCCGAAGTTTCTTAAGATCGCAGGACTGGCGCGATGGCTATTCGCTCTTTACGACCGATATCGTTCATCAGGAGGATTCGGCGCACCTACAGAACAATGTCGGCGTTGAACTTTTTCGCCGCGGGCGAGTTGATGAAGCCAAAGGGTACTTTGAACGTTCGATCGAATTGAATCCGACCTGGAAAATCAGTTGGAATAATCTCGGCGCGGTTTTCCATCGGCAAAAAAACCTCTCCCGGGCCGAGGAGTGTTACCGAAAATCGATGAACTATGGACCTTACCTACTCGCCTATAGAGGTTATGCCGGCGTACTTTTGCAGCAAGAGCGCCTCGGCGAAGCCAAGCGCTTTCTTGAGACCGCACTCAAGGTCTTTCCCGCAGACCCTGAGTTACTTTCCTTTGAGCAGTTTACGAAGAAATAACGGCTGTCGGCGGACAAAAGAGCTGAGTCTCTTCTCAGCAGCCTAGGCCTGCATGTGGGCGCGCCGGCGCGCGAAGACGCCGGCGTTAAAACCCTTTAGGCAGGGTTCTTCTTGAGCTTTTCCATAACCAAAATCAGCGGCGCGGCGACGTAAATCGAAGAATACGTACCGACGATGATACCGATGATGAGCGTGAACGCGATCTCGGCGATGACACCGCCACCGAAGAGATAAAGCGCAACGACAGCAATCATGGTACAACCCGCTGTCAGAATCGTACGGCCCAACATATCGTTGATCGCCTTATTGATGATCCACTTCAAACTCATCACACCTTTATAGAGCGGCGCCGTCTCACGAATCCGGTCAAAGGTAACGATGGTGTCGTTCAGCGAATAACCGATCAACGTAAGAACCGCGGCCATGATCTGAACGTTGAACTCACGCCCAAGGATCGAAAACACGCCGATCGTCAGAATTGAATCATGCACCAAACACAAAACTGCGCCAGGCGCGTACTTGTAATCAAAGCGCATCGCCACGTAGATCAAAATTACCAAAAAACTGTAAAACGCCGCCAGCAAGCCCCGACGGGTCAGCTCTGAACCCACAGCCGGTCCCACGGTGTCGACTCGCAACACTCCATCTTCTTTAAGCCCAAATTTACTATCGAGTGCTGTGCGGATTTTCTTTACGTTAACATTGATCAACTCGTTAGTTTCTTTTTCGGTAGCACCATGGGGAGTTTCCAGACGAATCAGGAAATCGTTGGAGCCGCCGAATGCCTGAACGCTGGGATTCTTAATTCCCGCTTCTTCGATCGACGAACGAAGCTGGTGAGCATCAACCGCCTGCGCAAACCGCAGCTGAATCTCGGTTCCACCTGCGAAGTCGATTCCGTAATTTAGACCCTTTGTGAAAACCAACACGACCGAGACGATCGTCAGCAAAAGCGAAATACCGCCCATGAGTGGCGCGATTTTGACGAAATCGATCTTTCCGTGATCTTCTTTCAGCCCTTCTGCCTCTTTTGAATTCATCGTAGATTGTTTAGCCATCCTGTTGTTCCCCAATTCTCAATTCTCAATTTTCTATCTCAAACTTCAATCTCTATGCCGGAGTGACACGAATCACTTGACCGAGAGATTCCATTTCCACTTCACAACCAGCAAATCCAAGATCGCCCGGGTGAAGAAGACCGCGGTAAAAGTGGTGATGAACAAGCCAGTCAAAAGCGTCACGGCAAAGCCGCGAACCGGGCCGGTACCAAAATACATTAGCACAACGCAAACCGCGATCGAGGTCACGTTCGAGTCAAAAATCGACGAGAACGCACGGTCATAACCTTCGCGAATTCCCGCGATCAAGTTAGCTCCCTTGGCCATCTCTTCTTTGACCCGTTCATAGATGATGACATTCGCATCAACGGCAATACCGAGAGTCAGTGCCAGACCGGCCACCCCAGGCAATGTGAGTGTGGCACCGAGCGAACTCAAGATGGCGATCGTGATCAGCAAGTTGAACGCCAGTGCCAAGTCAGCGATGATTCCGAAGCTCTTATAATAGAACGCCATGAATAAGAAGACCGCGAGTGCCGCGAGCATGGTGCCCATCTGGCCTTTTTTAATGGCATCCGCACCAAGCGACGGCCCCACGGTACGTTCTTCCAACTGCTCAAGAGTTGCCGGC